>NNSL01000485.1 GCA_003123965.1 Balneolaceae bacterium SMO_bin1 | reverse complement strand
CAAAATCAACCGTTGATGATATAGAATTCAGCGCTTCGGGCATAAAATTATGCGGTTACTTTCTCATTAAATGAGCGATTGGTGTACTTATGAACCTCTTCTACCAAGAGCTCCTGAACTGATTCAACCGTGATATTTTCAATGGTTTCAAGTGCAAAAGCATACGTTAGCAGTTCACGAGCCTGTTTTTTCACTCAGTCCACGGCTTTTTAGGTAAAACACCTCATCTTCTTCGAGCTGACCTACCGTAGCACCGTGTGTACAAACCACATCATCGGCAAATATTTCAAGCTGTGGTTTTGTGTTAACCAACCCTTTTCGACTTAACAGCAGGTTGCGATTTTCCTGAAAAGAGTCAATTCTCTGGGCATCTTTGCGAACAAAAATCTTACCGTTGAACACCGAATGGGCTTTCCCGTTTATTACGCATTTATGTAGCTGGTGACTCTCACAATGCGAAAAGCGGTGATCCATCACGGAATGGGTATCAGAAACCTGGTCACCATCGATAAGAACAAGTCCGTCTACTGTAAACTCAACTTCTTCCTCGAGCTGCGTAATGCGGGGCTCATTTCGAGATAGTTTTGCACCCAATGTTATAGTATACGATTCGTAATTGGCATGCTGCTTAATATGCGCTGCGTTACGAGCGATATGGATAGCGGCGCGACTATCGCGCTGAATTTTGGTATGCTTTACATACGCATCACGCTCAAGGTTTATTTCAACCACTGGCAGAGCAAAATATTTATTGTCTCCTAGACCAATATGCTCTTCAACGAGCGTGAGATCAGTATTTTCCTCGGCAAGTACCAGACATCGCGAGGTAGTAAAGTACGGCTGATCAGCATCTGTATTAATGAACAGTACATGAACCGGCGCATCTACATTGGTACCCTCCGGAACGTGGATAAAGGCACCATCGCGGAGTAAAGCCGTGTTAAATGAGCTAAAGATATCGTTCTCAAAGTCCCCGTATTCGTTCAGGTGCGCCTCCAGGTGTTCATTTCCTTCATCCGCTAAATCGGCAATATTGCCAATTGTTACCGAATCAGGCAGGCCTGAAGTTGACGAATGAGCAGCAGAATACCGCCCGTTTACGAAAACGAGGCGTGAATGCTCGCTTTCCGGCAAGTAATAATTGCTGATGTCGGGAAGCTGAACATCAATTTGCGAGGCGGGCACATACGAATCTGAATAAAGTTCCCGCAAGCTGATAAATCGCCAATCCTCGTCTTTCTTTCCGGGAAAGGAGGTCTGTTTTACGTCCTCAACGCCGCGTTGCCGCAGCTTTTTTAATTACGGAAGATTCTCCGTTCAAAGAGGTCTGTTTTGCGAGAAGATCGCTTAAAAATGTATCGGGGTTAACTGAAATAGTACTCATGCTTAATTTTGTTCTCCATTAACTGAAACGTTTGCGAGATCTGCCAACCAGTCGTATCCTTCTTCTTCAAGTTTAATGGCCAGATCTTTATCACCAGACTTCACAATTTTGCCGTCGAGCATAACGTGTACATGATCGGGCACAATATAATCGAGTATGCGCTGGTAGTGCGTAACCAGGCAAACGGCGTTATCTTCATCCGCCAGATGGTTAATACCATTTGCCACAACTTTCAATGCGTCAATATCAAGGCCGGAGTCGGTTTCGTCCAAAAATGAGATTTTAGGATCGAGGACAGCCATTTGAAATATTTCGTTGCGCTTCTTTTCACCGCCTGAAAAGCCGGCATTGATACTTCGCTCGAGGAACTCAGGCTTCATATCAACAATCTCGAGTCGCTCTTCTACGTAATCTTCAAATTCAAGCGGGTCGAGTTCTTCACGGCCCTGTTCGCGAGCAATAGTATTGTACGATTCGCGCAAGAGGGTCTTGTTGGTTACTCCCGGCACTTCAACGGGATACTGGAAAGCCAGAAAGATACCCAGATGAGCGCGTTCGTCGGGTTCAAGTTCCAAAATACTTTCGCCTTCGTATAAAATATCTCCTTCCGTTATCTCATAGGCTTCATGCCCGGCTACAACTTTAGCGAGCGTACTCTTGCCGCTTCCGTTTGGACCCATGATAGCATGAATTTCTCCTAAATTGATTTTCAGGTTCACACCTTTGAGGATTTCTGTTCCATCCTCTTCAACTTCGACATGTAAATTTTTAATTTCTAGCACGTTATAATAATTATGTATTTTGAATTACTAATTTTGAATATCAGGTTCTACGAGTTAGATACTCGAAATTTGATTAACCGACGCTGCCTTCGAGCTTAATTCCGAGCAGCTTGTCAGCTTCAACTGCAAACTCCATCGGCAGCTCCTTAAGCACCTCTTTACAGAATCCATTCACAATCAGCGACACGGCATCATCTTCGTCCATACCGCGTTGCTGCAGGTAAAAGATCTGCTCCTCACCTACGCGGCTCGTTGATGCTTCGTGCTCAACCTTGGCCGTAGGATTACCTGATTCAATATATGGAAATGTGTGTGCTCCACAGGTCTGGCCGATCAGCATTGAATCGCAAACCGAGTAGTTTTGGGCGCCATCGGCACGCGGACTTATTTTCACCAATCCGCGGTAGCTATTGTTTGATTCACCGGCGGAAATCCCCTTAGAGATAATGGTACTGGATGTATTTTTACCAACGTGAATCATTTTCGTGCCGGTATCGGCCTGCTGGCGATTGTTTGTCACAGCAACTGAGAAAAATTCTCCGGTTGAATTATCGCCCTGCAGAATTACACTCGGATACTTCCAGGTAATAGCAGAACCGGTTTCAACCTGCGTCCAAGAAATCTTGGAATTGTCGCCGCGGCAATGGCCGCGCTTAGTCACAAAGTTGAATATACCACCCTGCCCTTTCTCATCACCGGAATACCAGTTTTGGATAGTAGAGTATTTAATCTCTGCATCTTCAAGTGCAACAAGTTCAACTACTGCGGCGTGCAGCTGGTTTTGCTGGTACATAGGCGCCGTGCAGCCTTCAAGGTAACTCACATGGCTGTTTTCTTCGCAGATGATGAGCGTACGCTCAAACTGCCCCGACTGCATGTTGTTGATGCGGAAATAAGTTGATAGCTCCATGGGGCAAACCGTATCTTTCGGGACGTAAACAAACGACCCATCAGAAAAGACGGCAGAATTTAGAGCCGCATAGAAATTATCACCCTTGGGTACTACTGAGCCCATATATTCTTTCACCAGTTCGGGATGATCCTGAATAGCTTCAGAGATTGAGCAGAATATTACGCCGGCATCAGCAAGCTTTTCTTTAAACGTGGTGAAAATAGACTCACTGTCAAAAACGGCATCTACAGCAATACCTTGCAGCTGTTTTTGCTCGCTTAGGGGAATACCCAGCTTTTCGTAGGTTTCCAAAATTTGCGGGTCAACATCATCCAGGCTTTCCGGCTTATCTTTATTATTCTTCTTTTTAGGCGAAGAATAATACTGAATATTATCGAAATCTGGTTTTTCGTACTCCAGATTAGGCCAGTCCGGTTCGCCGTCTCCTTCCATTTGCTTCCATTTTTCGAAAGCCTCCAGACGGAATTCAAGCACCCATTCCGGCTCATTCTTACGCCGGGAGATTTCACGGATGATATCTTCATTTATGCCTTTGGGAAAATCTTCGTACTCAATGTCAGTGGTGAAGCCATACTTGTACTCCCCGCCGATCATCGATTCCATTGCTTGCGTTTCACTCATAAGCGTGTGTTTGCGAAATTTAGTATAGTGAAATTCAGGTTTTAGCTGTGTTTAACAACTCTAAACAGACGTTTCAATAGAAATAATTCACTGTGTTGAGTAGAGTTGCAAATATAAGCATTTTTGTATGTAACTTAAACTATTGAAGTGATTAAATACTTGCCTGCATTTGTTACTGCTTATCAGGCATAATGCTGTTTTTGTATAACTTATTCCAATTGAAATGGGTTATGGATTGAATAACCAACAGCTATGATTAAGCAGGAATTCATACCTGCCTTTTCTAACCACTCCTCTATGCGTTCATCAGAAAAACGCATGAATTTGTTTTTTATTGAGAACTAATTTGTGGTCTATTTCCCATAAGGATAGCAACGCAGGCTGCGTTCACAATATCATTCCAATTGCAGCCCCTCGAGAGATCCATCATGGGTTTTGCGAGGCCCTGCAAAATAGGACCGGTTGCAGCAGCCCCACCCAATCGTTCGGTAATTTTATAGGCGATGTTGCCTGCATCAAGATTGGGGAAAATGAAAACGTTGGCTGCACCTTTAAGTTCAGAATTAGGGGCTTTACGGTTGGCAATGTCTGGCACAAATGCGGCGTCAAACTGCAATTCACCGTCTATTACCAGCTCCGGGTTTTTTTGCCTTGCAATCTGGAGGGCATCAATAACAAGTTGTGAGCGCGGATGCGGTGCACTCCCCTTTGTTGAAAACGAGAGCATAGCAACCTTTGGATCTTGCTGGGTTAAAAGTTGGTGCGTTTTGGCTGATTCCAGAGCTATATCGGCTAGTTGCTGCTCATCCGGATATGGGACAACCCCGCAATCAGCATAGGTATAAACCTCACCTCCGGGCATAGCCATCAGAAATATACTTGAAACCACCGATGTGCCCTGCTTGAGTCCGATTGTATGAATAGCAGCTCTTATGACATCGGCAGTAGTTGCAACTGAGCCGGCTACGCAGCCGTCGGCTTCTCCGGCGTTGACCATTGCCGCCCCATAGTACAAAGGATTGCTCAGCAGCTCTCTGGCTTCATTTTTACTATCAAGCTTATGTTTTCGTCGCTCCCAAAAGTCGCTGATGTACGTTTCAATATTCGGGCTACTTGCTGACAAATCGATTACAGAAACATTAGTTGAGATGTTTAGCGATTGATCTGAAAGAACAGTGACCTTGCAAATGTTATTACTAACAAGATAATCAGCCGCTTTTTGAACACGAACATCATCCCCCTCCGGCAGTACAATGTGTTGACTAAGCTCCGAGGCACGTTCGCGTATTTTATCCATTATATTCATTCTGATGTTTTGTTTATAATCACAAGTTTAAAGTCTCTAGTCGAAGATCTAAAGTCAATCAGGTACGAAACCGACCTTTGAACTTAAACTTTGGACCTTTGACATTACAAAAGCAGTATTATCGCGATCACCGCAATGCCAATGCCCACCCATTGCAAGCGGGTGATGGAATCACGCCAGAACCAAACACCGAGGGCGGCACCTGCTATCACGCTTATTGTATTAACCAGCGGATACGCAATGGCGCCATCAATATCGCGTAATGCATAAATCAAAAAAATGGATGAGTACAGATTAGGGATTCCAATTACACATCCCATCCCCAGCTCTTTCATTGTAAAGAAAGATTCTTTTCTTATAACCATTGCGGTACTACCAATTAAAAATGCGGCGCCAAATACCATGCTCATAAAAAGCTGCTCGTTAAATTGCGCACTGAAATCTTCTTCATAAATTTTAAGTGAGGCATCAGCAAAACCGGCTACCAGAAAAATAAATACGAGAAGCCATCCGGCGTCCATGCGGCCAATTTTGATGGTTTTCTTTTTAGGAACCAGCAGTACCAAGGCGCTAATGACAAGCACAATACCAAGGCCTGTGCCCCAGGAAATCACTTCGCCGTAAAGTAAAAGTGAAACAAGTACCGGCACGAGCAGTGAAACACGCATGGCGGCGATTGTGACCCCTACACCATTCATATGTACCGATTTGCTGTACATCATAAAATTACCGATGAAAAAAGCGCCTACAATCAGACAAAAGATCAATACAACGGGTTGACCCAAAAAGGTAAATCCTGCTTCGTTTTGCCTGCCAATTATAAAAGCGACTAAAGCAGCGGAAATATAATTAACGGTAAGCGTTGGAAGTGTGCGAAGCTTTTTTACCTCGGTTAATTTTAACAGGTGGGCAATGAGAACTGAACAACCGGCGCTGCACAGAATAAAAAAATACGCCATAGGTACGTCCTCAATTCTTATAATGAAATGACGGCGCCTATTCCAATCAAGCTCCGGAACTTAAATTTGGGATCATCCTGATACGGGTGCGAAAGCCACAGCGGAATTTCATAACGAATAGCAAATCCGCGAGATTTTCCCAAATAGTCAGGAATGTTAAGCGAAAGCATAAACCCGGGACCAGCATCCGAAAGCACCCGGTCTTCTTCCCTTTCGGTGATACCAAACGAAGTGCCAGAATCGAAAAACAGGTAACTTCTAAAATTCAACAACCCGGCAAAAGGAACTGCTTCTAAAGCCTGATTTACAGGGTTGGGGTACTGCAGCTCCAAGTTTAAAGCACCCATTGATGTAAAAAGCGGAGCATTGCCTTCATTCAGGGCTTCAATATCCTGATTCGTATATCCACGTAAATTGGCACCTCCTTCTACCTGCACGATACCCTGGCGGACCCAAGGCGTTGGCAGTGTTCCTTTTGCTCGGGTAACCCCTAATTCATCCCATTCGGTGTATGGCTTAAAACTGTGATTGAATAAATACTCGGGGGCAGTATTTTTGGATGAAAGACCAGCATAGATTCGGCTGCGTAATATAAAATTACTGCCTAAAGGTGTGGTTTGCTGGGCATCTAATTTAGTATTGACAAACGACTCGTTTTTACCTCCTAAATTAATTGAGGTCGTTGATCGTAAATGATAGCGCCCCAATATATTATCATTTGATATATTAAAGTTTAGGCCGGCAATGTAAAGCCAATTATTTTGCCAGATTTGGGGATATAGTATGTATTCATCTTCAAAGCGCCTTTCGGTCCGCAGCATCACCGATAGCTCATAGTAATTCATTTCATCGAAACCCGGCTGCCACCGTTTATTAAAGGAAACTGCGTGATTATGATACCCGGTGCGAATGGAGCTGCGCAGCTGAATATTCCCTTCGCTGTTAAACCCTGAAATTGCGGGAATAGGTTCAGTATAAGAGACGTAATACGATACTGGATACTCAGGGAAAAAGGTACTGAGCCACAGTCCAGCATCGAGCCTATGTGGCCCGCTTTGAAATGTGCCGGGCACTTCACCACGCATTCGCACACCCAGCCGTATTCCATCTACGCTGTTGAACCAGGCATCTGGCGCAAAGTTAATTTCGTACGATTCATCGGAAGACTGCTGATTCTGAGCAACGGCCGGCAGCGAAACGCAGACCAGTATTAAGCCGACAAATATGGCTTTCAGATATGTTAAAGCGGTATTTTCCAATCTTCTAATACGTTTTGGGTAGTTAGAATTTTGTCGATTAAATGCATTAATCGCTGCTGCTCGGGCCACTGCACAAAGCTAGTAATCTGCGATTTCTCAATCCACTTATATTCGGTGTGCTCCTCGTTAAGGGTAATGGATTTGTCTGCACTGATTTCAGCAGCAAAAACAGGGACATGATGGATGGTGTCGTTGGCCGCTTCATAAAATTGATTGATGGACGGAACCGCCCAAAACATTTCGGGAAAAAGACCTGTTTCTTCACGCAACTCACGCAATCCGCTCTGCCATGCGGCCTCGCAATTTTCAACCTTACCCGCTACCATGCGCCACTGGCCGCCATACTGCTTGTCATCAGCTCGCTTTAAGATCAGAAATTCGGGGTTGTTTACCCCGTTTGATACGGATACACATCTACGAGATCAGCCATTTATTGACTCATTGATTGAGGCGTTTAATCTCTTTTTTGAAATATGAGAGCGTTTTTTCAGCCCCTCTTTA
>NNSL01000358.1 GCA_003123965.1 Balneolaceae bacterium SMO_bin1 | reverse complement strand
TCGAGGCCGAGTTCAGAAAGGCGATTTGCTACCGTTTGCGCCTGCCAGGTGGCTAGCTCACTGCTTCGGGTACCAATGCGAATGGGTGAATGGTCATTCATCCGTTTTATGCGTTTGCAGCTTAAACATCTCGTGCACTACTTTTGTTACTTCATCTTCTTCATGATGATCCCGGAGATGTTCAATTGAATAAGCGGCAATTTTGTTAACAATGCGGCGGGTCAGGTTTTCTACTTTATCGCGGTCGGAATGCTTGATTTTGTTCTTGAAAAACTCGTATTCATCATCCCGAATGTCTTCAAACTTTTGGGTAAGCGCTTTAATTGTAGGAACCACTTTTTGCGTGCTGAGCCAGTTTTTATAGTCCGTTAGCTCATCATCAATAATTTTCTTCACAAGCGGTATATTTTCTTCACGCCGGCGGTAGGCTTCGTCGGTCACATCGGTAAGAAAATCCATATTGGCCAAATCCACAAAATCGAGCGCGTCAATGGCAGGATCGATATTGCGGGGCACCGAAAGATCAAGCAGTACTTTAAAATCGCCTTTTTCAATCGACGGCTGCATATCTTCCATAGAAATTACCGGATCGTTAGCCCCAGTGGCCACGATCACTAAATCTGCTTCAGCAATCTGGGCCGGCATATCCTCCATTGAAGCCACAGTTAAATTAAAGCGGTCGGCCACGAATTCTGCACGGTCGCGCGTGCGATTCATCAGCGTAACTTTCTTCGCCCCGAGGCTCACTAAATTCTTGCAGGTTACCTTGCCGATTTTACCCGTTCCAATGAGCAGAATATTTTTGTCGGAAAGATTATCAAAGGTTTCGGTGGCAAAACGTACGGCTGCATAAGCTGTTGTGGCGGCGCCTTCACCAAGAGATGTTTCATTGCGCGAGCGTTTGTGCGCCCGAAATACATGCTGCATCAGCCGGTGCAATTCTCCGTCTACAGCATCCATTTCGGAGGCCAGCTCGTAGCCTTCTTTCACCTGTTTTACAATCTGAAGGTCGCCTAATATTTGCGAATCAAGCCCTACCGTAACCTGAAATAGGTGTTCAACGGCCTGCTGACCTTCTTTTTCAAAGCCGTGTTCATGAAATTCATCGAGTGTGGCATCCGAATAGGTGATGAGCAATCGAATAAGCTCCTGCGGGCTGGCATCCTGGGCGATAATTTCGGTGCGGTTGCAGGTAGATACCACAAACAGACTGTCAATGCCTTCGCGCAGTGCGCCCTCTATCAGGGCTTCTTTTTGGGCATCAGACAAGCTGAAGCGCTCGCGCACCTCAATGGATGCCTCCCAGTGGTTAACGCCCACAATGCTGAATGTGTCAATTGTCGGAACTGTTGGCATTATTTCGACTTCACCATTTTTGATTCGTCAGTCTTGCTCTCGTTTCCGGAAACCTCGTCCGGCAACCGCATTTTCACTTCATCAGCCAGCGCGGTGATATACTCGGGATGATCATTAATACCCTCGGTTACCTGCAGGCTTTCAAATTCGTAGCCTTCTTCTTCCAAATCTTCTTTCAGCTCAATACCCAGCTCAAACAGTGTTTCAATATGATCGGTCACAAACGCAATGGGAATCATCAAAAAGTTTTTGATACCGTACTGCAGATGCCGTTCCACCAAATCAGCGGTATTGGGCTGCGTCCATTTTTGGGGACCCACTTTTGACTGATACCCAAGCCAATACGATTCATCCCGGCCGCGCATATCCATGATGGCTTCCATGGTTTCCTTAATTTCTGTGGTGTACGGGTCTCCGCTGCGCACTTCCAGCTTGGGCGTGCCGTGCGCACTGAAGATCAAATGCGTTTTACTGCGTGTTTCTTCGTCCATCTCGGCCAAGGCCTCATCGATACGCGCATTCAGCGAATTGAGATAATTCTGGTTGAGATGATAATTCTTTACGTGGAATTCTTTCCATGGGGCTTCATCGCCAAACCGTTCTTTGCGCTGCGTTTCCCAGTCGCGAAATCCGCTGCCGGTAGTAGTCCACGAAAATTGCGGGTACAAAGGCAACAGCACCGCATGCGTAATATCATCGTCCACCATGTCCTGCATAGTGGTGTCAGCAAAAGGAATCCAGTAGCGCATGCAGGTATACACCTTTACATCATGTTCAGACAAATCTCCCTTTAGTTTCTTTTCCAGGGCGCGCCGCTGGCGTTCGGTCAGGCTATTGATAGGCGAACAACATTCAGACACATAACTTTCCTTTCGGTTGATGCAGTGCTTATTACCCATGCATCCCTTGGGGCAGCCGTTAATTTCCTTGTAATCTTCGGCTACGCTGGGCGCACGAAACTTCGCAATAATTTTCGCGAAGGTATCCTGCACAACCCCACCCCCAATCTTAATGATGTCCTCATCCTGGAATAGGTTCTGCAAAAACGGACGAACATATTCTTCACGGTTCGGCCCGCCCAGATTCATAAGTACAACGCCAATTCGCATTTCGAGTCAACTAAGTTTGGTTTTTAGACGATTGTCAATAAACTCATTCTTTGTGAAGGAAGTTTGAAGAGCGGCCGTACCCTTTCTATTTGGAATGATTCTAAGATAGGCAAACAACTATCCGCTGATAATATACTAACAAGCTATTTTTAATCAACCTACAGGCAGCCGAAACCGAAAGACCGACCCCTTGCCGGGATCGCTTTCCACCTCTATATCAGTATCGTGCGCGTTAAGGATACTTTTCACCACGGCCAGACCCAGGCCAGTGCCACCTTTATCGCGCGAGCGGGCTTTGTCGGTGCGATAAAAGCGGTCAAACAGCCGGTCGAGATGCTCCTCGGAAATACCAATCCCGGTATCTTCAACCTCAACAACCACCTGCCCGTTTTCTTTAAAATACCGAAGTGCTACCCGGCCCTCGTTGGTATACTTAATGGCATTGGATATCAAATTATCTACCACCTGCTCAATTTTGCCAGGATCGCCTACCGTTTTGCACGATTTTTGACCGATGTGCAATTTCAGTCCTTTCTCTTGGGCCCGTTCGCCATGCCACTCCCGCATGTGCTCACTAATTTTCGCCAGATCAAACGTCTTTTTTTCAATGAAATACTCATCCGAATCGTATCGCTGCAGGGTCACCAGGTCTTTAAACAGCCGGTTAATGCGCTCCACCTGCTTTTGGGCATTGGTGTGATACTTTTTGCGCTTTTCCTCTGAGAGGCCGTCCAGCTGCAGCATTTCCAGCGAGGCCGAGATGGTGTGCAGCGGGTTGCGCAGCTCGTGGGTGATATCGGCAAAAAACTGGCGCTGCCGCTCGGCGTACCGTTTAATCTGCTCGGTATCTTCGCGGAGTTTCATGGCCATTTGATTTAACGAATCGGCCAGCGTGCCAAATTCATCACTGCGGTTCAAATCAATCTGTTGATTCACATCACCGTCGGCAATATTCTGGGCGGCATTTTTTATCTGTGTGATGGGCTTGGTAAGGTATCGCGCCATCCAGATGCTCACAATAATTACCAGACCAATGGAGATAAACATACCATAATAGATGATCCAGCGAATGGTTTTGATGGGCGCGTACACTTGATCCTTGAACTGGCTGAGCCGAATAAAGCGCGCCTGGTTTATGCTCTGCGGCATATAGATAAAGCTGGTCAGTTTTTCCGAATCCTCATCTTGCGGAATCCATGGAATGCCGTCGCGAGAGGTCAATATCTTCTGAGTATCATCGGGCAGGTACGGCGAAAACGATACTGTATCGGGATAGGATGTAAGCAGGCCACCGGTTGAATCGTACAACGCCAGCTGGTAGCCGGATGTTTGGGCTGCATCGGTAAATTGCGATTGAAATTCGGCATTATCAGGCAATTTCGACATGGTTACCGACAGCCAGCGCGCATCTTTTTCGAGCTCAACCCGCCCCTGCCGCAACATGTAATCACGAATAAATAAAATGGAATAGCTGCTGATGGACGTAATGCCAAAAATAAGCAGCAAAATAAACGTCCACGCCAGTTTTGAGCGAATTTTCATAATTGCATCCGAACCTTAAATGGCTGAGAATCATCCCCCCTTCAAAGGGGGATTTTTTCCTTTCTTACTTCTTAGACTTTTGCAATTTCGCGGTTCACTCCGTAGCCAATACCGCGATAGGTTTTAATAATTTCCCCGGCATCACCCATTTTGAGCCGCAGGTTTTTAACGTGTACGTCCACTGTGCGATCGAACACAAAGCGGTCTTCTTCGGTGATGTGCTCAAGAATCTGCTGGCGACTGAATACCTGCTTGGGGCTTTTGAAGAGCAGTTCAAGCAAATTGTATTCGGTTGAAGTCAACTCTACTTTTTCGTCATTCACGTACAGCTCCTTGCCATCGGTATCGAGATAAGCATCGCCGTACTGCAGCCAATTGGCATTTTGCGGGTTTTGGCGCCGCAGCAAGGTTTCAATGTGCGTTTTTACCAGGTCGAGGCTGGCCGGTTTTGAAATGTAATCATCGGCCCCAAGCTCGAGCCCTTCAATCTCATCTTTTTCCTGATCTTTGGCTGTTAGGAAAATCACAGGAATATCATTGAGCACGGGATGTTTGCGAATGCGTCGGCAAATTTCCTTACCGTCAACATTGGGCACCATAATGTCCAGCACTGCCAAATGGATGGCCCCGGCTTCTTCATCAATTAGCTCAAGCGCACGCTCTCCTTCGTGGGCTACGAGTACACGGTAATCATTCATTTCTAAATAGTTGGCCAACATTTCAGCTGGCTCTTTTTCATCCTCAACTAGCAGTATGGTGTGTTTCGGTCTCAAAGTTTGTGAATTTCATTGCGATTGCAGTGCATCATAACTGTATTCGGTGCCTGCGCGTTGCATCACAAGATAATAAACATTCTTGATTGTGTGAACGCATGCTAATTTGGCAAAATGATTTGGCATCAACCGGCCGATTCCCCATTTTCCAAAAAATTAAAAACTGACCATTATGAGCTTCAAGAACAAAACAGTATGGATTACGGGCGCCTCATCCGGCATTGGTGAAGCACTAACATACGCCCTGCACAAGCGCGGGGCCAATCTTATTATTTCCTCGCGCCGAAAAGAGGCGCTTGATAAAGTGAAGGCCCGCTGTGGCGGCAACACCAATTCAATTCACGTTCTGCCGCTCGACTTGGCTGAAACAGATGAACTTGCATCAAAAGCTGAGCAGGCACAGCAGGTTTTTGGCCCGATTGATTTCCTCTTCAATAATGGCGGTATTAGTCAGCGATCGCTGGCCACCGAAACCGACATGGACGTAATGCGCAAGGTGATGGAAGTTAACTTTTTTGGCACAGTTGCACTCACTAAAGCGGTACTGCCGAGCATGCTTGAACGAGGCCAAGGTCACATTGTGGTGACCAGCAGCGTAATGGGTAAGTTTGGCACGCGCCTGCGTTCAACCTATGCCGCTTCCAAGCACGCGCTGCATGGCTACTTCGATAGTCTTCGCCAAGAGGTGATGGATGAAAACATAAATGTGACGCTGGTCTGCCCGGGCTTTGTTAAAACAAATGTGACGCTAAATGCCCTCACCGGCGATGGTTCAAAACTTGGCGAAATGGGTGAGGGACAGGAAAAAGGGATGTCACCCGAGGAGTGCGCTAAAAAAATGCTCGAAGGCGTTGCTAATAATAAACAGGAAATTTACATCGGCGGACGCGAAGTCTGGGGTATTTATCTGAAGCGGCTGGCCCCTCGGCTGCTCAATAAAATTTTGCAAAACAATAAGGTAACATAGCTGAATTCAGAAAAAGAAAGAACCAATTTATTGACTCCAGGTGGTTAAGCTGCGCTTTTTTCTTTTCTGCAAATACGTATATTGTCTGCCCAAATCAGAAGTAACTCATTAAAAACTCCTATATGTCCAACGTTATTACATCTGCCGACCAGCTCGATTTTTCGCTGAATGAAATTCCTGACATGCAGCTTCCTACGCAGGTTTTAATGGTAGAGCCCACTCATTTTTCGGTTGAATATGTCATCAACCCACATATGACTGACAATGTAGGTACTGTTGACAAAATGGAAGCCCGAAACGAGTGGGATAAAATCAAAAGTACATTTTTACAAATAGGCATTGAACCGCACGTACTCGAGGGGCAAGAAGGGCTGCCAGACATGGTCTTCTGCGCCAACCAAAGCCTGCCGTTCATCAGCAAAGACGGCAAAAAACATGTCTATATGAGCATTATGCATGCAGAGCAGCGCAAGCAAGAGGTGCCGTTTATTGAACAGTGGTTCCGGCAGGCCGGCTATGAAGTTCACTTTTTTGACGAAACCGAAATTGATGACTTTGAAGGCTGCGGCGATGCCATATGGCACACCGGCAAGCGACTGTTGTGGGGCGGCTACGGCTACCGGTCATCTGTGCAGGCCTATCGCAAAATTTCCGACACATTCGATGTACCCGTGATTGCTCTAAAGCTGGTTGATGATGCTTTTTACCATTTGGACACCTGCCTCTGCGTACTTGATGAAAATACGGTGCTGATTTATCCCGGCGCATTTACCGACGAAGGACTGCAGCTCATTAACTCTGTTTTCGAGAACGTTATTAACGCTTCAGAATACGAGGCGAAGAAATTGTTTGCCTGCAATGCCACCTGTCCCGATGGCAACAATGTTATCATTCAGCAGGGCTGCACCGACGTTAATAAAAACCTGCGCGATGCCGGTTTTGCCGTGCACGAAGTTAGTACCTACGAATTTCTGAAAAGCGGCGGCAGCGTATTTTGCATGAAACAAATGGTGTGGTGATTAACATGAGGAATGGTAAATTTTTGAGTATTGAGTAAATGAGTAAAGGATAGCTAAACAATTAAAAATGTCTTCCTGAATATGATTCAGGGGTTACTTATGTAAACCCAATATGGTTAAAAAAATTATTCAACTGGTGGGAACTGCCGGAGCCACGCTCCTGCTACTCTGGCTTTTATCGAGCCCGCTTGGTCCTGCCCCACCACTGGGCCCGTTTCTTAATCCGGCCTCTGGCTTTTGGGCCAACGCTTCCTACAATGAAACAGCTGACGAAGCCTTCAGCCTGCCCGAAGAAGCATTGCAAGATTCCGTGCATGTCTATTTTGATGAGCACCGCATCCCGCACATTTTTGCTTCCAATACCCGGGACCTCTATTTCGCCCAGGGCTTTATCACTGCCCGCCACCGGTTATGGCAAATGGAATTTCAAACCTATGCCGCTGCCGGCCGCCTGTCTGAGATTTTAGGTGACCAGACCCTGAGCTACGATCGGTACCAGCGCCGCATTGGCATGACCTACGCCGCCGAGCAAGCATTGCAGGGGTTGATGGAAAATCCCGAAACGGCAGCCGCAGTTGAAGCCTACGCCGCAGGTGTAAACGCGTGGATTAGCCGGCTCAACCCGGCTGAGTACCCGATAGAATACAAAATTTTGGATTACGCCCCTGAGAAATGGACACCACTCAAAACGGCGTTGCTTCTTAAACGAATGACCTATACGCTGGCCGGCAATAACCAAGATGTACGCATGACAAACACCCGAGCCTATTTTGGTGATGATTTTATTGCGAGTGTGCTGGGTATTGAATCTGACTTAAATATGCCGGTCATTCCCACGGATACCCGATGGGATTTTGAGCCCAAGCCAACCACCCCGCCCGATTCCACCTTCGCCCCCTCAACAGTGCAAAATGTAGCACCTTTCCAGCCCAATCCGCGCAACGGCAGCAATAACTGGGCGGTTCACGGTAACAAAACGGCCAGTGGGTATCC
>NNSL01000350.1 GCA_003123965.1 Balneolaceae bacterium SMO_bin1 | reverse complement strand
GTTTCGGACCCTTCTGGTATGAGCTGTTACAGGGTGCTGTGTTCGGTGCAGCTCTAACAGTTATTTATTTCAGGTGGGATTTTTTGACTGTTTTTATATCGCACTTTCTATTTTTGGGCTTGGCGGCAAGCGCATCCGGCTGGATTGTGCCCAATTCACCCGATTCTTTCACGTTTTTAGTATTTGTCGGAGTGCTCGGTCTGCTCACTGTGTTTGCCATATTATCAATAACAATGGGCAAAGAAGAAGCTACGTTGCCCGAATATGTACCCAGCTACGTAGAAGAGTTAGCCCAGGAACAACGCATAAAGCAAGAACTGCATATTGCGCGTGAAGTTCAGCAATCATTCTTGCCGTCAAAAACACCCGCATATCCCGGGCTCGATATCGCCGCTGTTTGTCAGCCTGCCTACGAAACAGGCGGTGATTATTACGACTTTATTCCGCTTGATGATCATCGGGTAGCTGTTGCTATCGGGGATGTGAGCGGCAAAGGTATTCAGGCGGCATTTTACATGACGTTCGTGAAGGGCATATTGCACACCTTGTGCCGGGAGACCGATTCACCGGCGCTGGTCCTTAAAAAAATGAATAACCTGTTCCACGATAATGCATCCAGGGGAACATTTGTTTCGCTGGTGTATGGTGTTGTAGATCTTAAGAAAAATACGTTTACCTTTGCCCGTGCTGGCCATAATCCAATTTTGCATGTAAAAACCCGGAGCGGCAAAGTAAATGAGCTTCAACCCAATGGCTTGGGTATTGGTTTAACAAAAGGCAAAGTCTTCGATAATAAGATTCAAGAAATTGAGTTATCAATAACAGAAGACGATATGTTTCTGTTTTATACCGACGGCATAGTTGAGGCCTTGAACATTGAACACAAGTTTTATGGTACTGACAAGCTGATTAAACTGGTAAAAAAGCTGAAGCATGAACCTGCTTCAAACATCGTTTCAAATATATCCGATGGTGTAACACGTTTCATCGGGCAGGCCAAACAGCATGATGATATGACCTTAATGGCCATACGGTTTGGCAACGGTGAAGAGTAATAAATAATTAAGAAATTCTTTTAGATGCGCTCCCGCTTTTTTTTGATCCTCCTCGCAGTTAGTATCGCAGCTTATTTAGTTCCCAGCCAGGCTACGGCCCAATCTTCTATTCAATGGTATTCAATGGAAGACGCACAGCAGCTGGCCAGTGAAAATGGCAAAAAAGTGCTCATTTTTGCTGAAGCAACCTGGTGCGTATATTGCAAAAAGATGGATCAGGAGGTGTTTACACAAAAGGCCGTCATCGATTCTATGAATGTTTATTTCTACCCGGTTCGGGTTGATATTGAATCAAACAGCCCTATGAAGTACAATAACCGAACGGTCACCGGGCGCGAATTTGCTCGTAATAACCAAGTGCAGGCGACACCCACTTTTTTCTTTATGGACAAAAATGGAAAGAAACTTGGCGCTCAGCCGGGATTTATACCAGCTCAAACATTCAGCCGGCTGCTGGGCTTTGTAGGGTCAGACGCATTTAAAAAAATGGGGTTCAGAAAGTATCTGAAGCAGCATGCCCCTGATGAGTTGAAAGGGAACAACTGAGACTTTAAAATCAAATTTCTTGAAAAAATGGTGTTGAGCCAGGCAGTTGAAGATTATTTGAAAGCGATTTATAAGCTCGAAACCGATGAGAAAGGTGCATCTACTACGCGCTTGGCCGAAGCTATGGATGTATCGTCGGCCTCTGTAACAAATATGATTAAGCGCCTGGCCGAAATGGGACTCGTTGATTACCAATCATATAAAGGAGCACGACTAACGCAAGCCGGACAGAAAATTGCCCTGGAAATAATTCGTCATCATCGCTTGCTGGAGCTTTACCTGCTGGAGGTTATGGGCTACTCGTGGGATGAAGTGCACGACGAAGCCGAAAAACTGGAGCATCATATTTCGGAACGCTTTGAAGACAAAATTGCTGAGCTTCTTGATAACCCTACCCACGATCCCCATGGAGACCCTATTCCTTCTAAAGATGGTATTATGCCCGAAGTGGATGAGGAACCTCTGGTGAACGGCGAGGAAAATCATCCCTATATAGTCGCACGCGTTAAAGATCAGGAGCCGGAGCGACTTCGCTATTTGGAAAAAGAAGGTCTGCTGCCGGGGGTACGATTGCAAATCACAAAAAAAGCACCGTTTGAGGGGCCGCTCACCCTCAAGGTTGAAGGCAAAGAATGTGTGCTTGGACGCGATATGGCCAGCACTATTTTCATTGCCGAGCTGCCCGCTAAATAATGAAGCGGACACTTAATACACGCTTATCTACTCTACGCTCTGTTGTTTAAAATCGAGTGCGAGCGAATTCAGGCAATGCCGCTTGCCGCTGGGAACCGTAGAATTATCAAAAATATGGCCGAGGTGAGACCCGCATTGCGCACACACCACTTCAACCCGTTCCATGCCATAACGATTGTCGCTTCGGCGCTCAATAACCTTGGGCTCAATAGGATCCCAGAAACTTGGCCAGCCGGTACCCGAATCGAATTTGGTACTGGAGCTGTACAGCGGCAGCCCGCATGCGGCGCAGTAATAGATGCCTTCTTTTTTATTGTCGTAATATTCGTTTTCAAATGCCGGCTCGGTGCCGCGTTCCCGCAGAATGTAAAACTCTTCCTCGGTTAAAATCTGTTTCCATTCTTCCTCTGTTTTTTCCACATTGCCTACCGTAATGCTATCGGCAGATTGGTAGCTGATTGCGCTGGCGGCGTTCGTATTATGCTGGTGCGAAGCTTCATTATCACCGGAAGCATTGCAGCCGATAAAAAGTGCCAGAAGTATTGCGAATACAGGGAGAACTATTTTTTGCATAATTTTGGCTTATTTAAAGTGCTTTTGTGATCTGTTATTGACTATACATTTAACTGTACGAATTCATTCAATAGACGGATTGTAATGTTCAAAACTTACGTTATTGCAGGAGGATAGCTTGTGATTTAAGTTGAAGTACCGAAAATTAAATCTCGATGGTACAATTATGCAGGAATTGATGATCAAAAATATGGTTTGTCCCCGCTGTAAAATGGTGGTGCGCGACACGCTCACGCAATTAGGATTTTCGGTTCATGAAGTGGAGTTGGGCCGGGCCGTGGTTGAAGCAGATGAGGAAGTATCGCCACACAGCATCAACGAAGCGCTCCAGGAATTTGGATTTGAATTGATAGAAGGAAGAGACCAGCAGCTGGCCGAGCAAATAAAAACGCTTTTAATTAGTTATGTGCAGCAGCTTGAGGATGAGGACGAAACACCAAAATTATCTACATATTTGGCGGAGGAGCTGCATCAAAACTATTCATCACTGAGTTCAACCTTCTCAGAAATTGAAGACATTACTATTGAAAAGTATTTCATTCATTTAAAAATTGAGCGCGTAAAAGAGTTGCTTTCTTATGGGGAGATGACGTTAAGCGAAATTGCACATCAATTGAACTACAGCAGTGTGGCTCATCTTTCCGGCCAGTTTAAACAGGTCACTGGTATGTCGCCCACTGATTATAAAAAAGCGCGGGATTCTTTTCGAAAGCCATTGGACGGGATTGAGAAAGCTGGAAATTAGAAATTGGAATTTTTAAGAAATTGCTAAATAAGATTTGCATTCAAAAACTGAATGCACACTTTCCAGCCTCCAGCGATACTCTGTGACCTCTGTAGTTAATCCTGCACGTATTGAAAAACTTCTTCCAGCGGCACATCAAATACCGCCGCAATGCGAAAAGCCAGCTCCAGAGAGGGCGAATATTTGGCGGCTTCAATGGCGTTAATCGTCTGGCGGGTTACGCCCACGCGGTGAGCTAGTTCCTTCTGGGTCATTTCTCCGTGGTGAAAACGCAGCGTGCGAATATTATTTTTTATCTGCCCGTCATTCACCTTAAATACCCCGCTGGTAATGAACAATTTGTGTAGCAGATTTCAGAATGTTGGCTCCAAAGAGGATTAAAACGAGAATATGAAAAACGCCAAAAATCTCTGTCAGGAGTACTGGTCCTCCCGAAGCGTTGCTCATGAAATCGTTTATAAGTATGTGCCCAATGAGAAAAACGATGGCTGCCATCAAAAAATAGTAAGCATTTCTAAACCCTTTAAATTCAATGCGAAAATCGCGCTCGTCCTTTTGAATACCTCCAAAGGTGGTTGAATTTAGCAGGTCCAGAATAAATTCTACAACAAAGGTAACAGCAATGATTTTCCACAACAGACTTGTGATCTGTTCCGCATAATTTTCCAGTCCCAGCGGAAGCCCAAATACCCAAATGATGTAGTAAGCAAGCACGGCCGAGCTAAAACCGAGTGAGCACCACGCATAAATTTCTTGTTTAGACATAACTGTTGTGTTTTAATTCTTGTTGGTGTCTGCTGTACTATACGTCGCGTAAAATAAAAGTTACACTAAGTAAAAAATATTTAACTTTTTTGTTCGACATTTTGGTCAACAAAAATTGTGTAACAATCCCCAACAATTCTGTAATACCTCTTAGTGTTGTAGTTTTTAACTTAGGCACCATTAAAAAGAACTGTCAAAATCAACGCAAAAACTATGGCCATCCAAAAACGCACAAAAGAAACGCTGCAAATTGAAGGCATGCACTGCGCGGGCTGTTCCTCCGCTGTAGAAAAGTCACTAAACCAGTTAGAAGGTGTCGAAGAAGCCTCGGTAAACTTGGCTACAGAAACAGCTTCAGTCTCCTTTGATGGTGGAAGAGTATCTCAAAAAGATATAAAACGGGCAGTGCAAGAAGCCGGCTACAGTGTGGCTGAAAACGAGAAAGTTAGCACGCTGAAGATTGAAGGCATGCACTGCTCGGGGTGCACGGATGCCGTTCAAAAAGCGCTGGAATCAACCGAGGGCGTACGAGAAGTTAACGTGAACCTGGCAACTGAAACGGCCCGGGTTTCTCACGTATCAACCGTAACCCGCAGTGATTTTGCGGAAGCTATTGAAGCCGCCGGTTATACATTGGTTGATGATCAACGTGATTCGGGGGCCTCACGTGCCGAAGCCAGCGCACAACGCGAACAAAAGAAATTGCAAGATGCCTACAATCGCATGTGGTGGGCGTGGGCGCTGACGATTCCGCTCATGCTTTGGATGATTCCCAAAATGGTATGGGGTTATACTTTTTTAGGCGGGTTAACGTATCAAGTTGGGATGATTAGCCTCTCCACGGCGGTAATATTTTATCCCGGTTTAAATACCATGCAAAGCGCCTGGAAGTCGGCGCGGAATGGCACGCCGAATATGGATGTGCTTATTGCGATGGGCTCGCTGGCAGCGCTCTCCACCGGATTTGTGGCATTATTCCACCAATTTGGCTGGGCGCCGCCATTTCACAGTTTTGCCGGCATCGCAGGTATGATTATGGCCTTTCACCTGACCGGCCGGTATATCGAAACCAAAGCCAAAGGGCGGGCCTCTGAAGCTATTAAAAAACTGATGACGCTGGAGGCCAAGGAAGCCACTGTTGAACGCGACGGCGAAGAAGTAGAGGTGCCCGTTCAAGATTTACAGCCCGGCGATATCATGATTGTTCGTCCCGGCGAAAAAATCCCGACTGACGGCCAGGTAATTGAGGGCCAAAGCGCCGTGGATGAATCAATCGCCACGGGCGAATCGATGCCGGTTGAAAAATCATCGGGTGATGAAGTGATTGGCGCCACGCTGAATAAAAACGGCGTACTAAAGGTTGAGGCGACAAAAGTGGGTAAGGACACCTTTTTAAATCAAGTGATACGACTTGTTGAAGAAGCCCAAGGCTCAAAAGTGCCTATCCAGGAATTTGCGGATCGCATCACCGCCGTTTTTGTACCTACGGTGATTGGAATTGCAATGGCCACTTTGGGTTTATGGCTGCTCTTTCCCGGCTTTTTTGGCGGCATTGCCGCGTGGGCATCCGGTTTTTTGCCGTGGATCAACCCGGGCATGGGTGATGTTGCATTAGCTTTTTACGCGGCAATTGCCGTGCTGGTAATTGCTTGTCCATGTGCACTGGGGCTCGCAACGCCCACAGCTTTAATGGTGGGCTCGGGGATGGGCGCTGAAAATGGAGTCCTCATCCGGCGCGGTGAAGCTATACAGGCGATGAAAGATGTGGACGTAATTGTACTTGATAAAACCGGCACCATTACGGAAGGAAATCCCGGAGTGACGGACGTAATTGCATTAAACGGGAAATCGGAAAAAGAATTGATCCAGTGGGCGGCCTCTGCCGAAAAGGGCTCGGAGCACCCGCTGGGGCAGGCAATTGTAATGCATGCAAAGCAAAATAATGGCAAGCTGCCAAATGCCGATAAATTTGAAGCAATTACCGGAAAAGGGATTAGAGCCGAGATTGAAGAAGATGGTAAAGTCAAGCACGTTTTAGTGGGCACGCGAACATTATTGAGTGAATCAAATATCACCCTTGGAGACCATATTGAGAAGCAGCTAAGTGATCTTGAATCGCAGGCTAAAACCGCCATGCTGGTTTCTGTAAATAATGAAGTAGCCGGCATTATTGCTGTGGCAGATCCGATCAAGGAAGACAGCAAAAAAGCAATTGCCGCGCTGAAAGAATTCGGGCTCAAGCCGGTAATGATTACAGGTGATAACGAGCGAACGGCTAAGGCCGTTGCTGCGGAGGTGGGCATTGAAGAAGTGATTGCCGAAGTGCTGCCGGATCAGAAATCAGACGAGATAAAACGCTTGCAGCTGCAGGGAAAAACTGTGGCCATGGTAGGAGACGGCATCAATGATGCCCCGGCGTTGGCGCAGGCACAGGTGGGTATCGCCATTGGCACAGGAACCGATGTAGCCATTGAGTCGGGTGATATTGTATTAGTAAAAGGCGATTTGAGCGCCGTTGTGAAAGCCGTGAAACTAAGTCGCGCTACCTTCACCAAAATCAAGCAGAACCTGTTTTGGGCCTTTTTCTATAACGTAGTGATGATTCCACTGGCAATATTGGGCATGCTCCATCCGCTGTTGGCAGAGGCCGCCATGGCATTCAGCTCTATCAATGTAGTGGGCAACTCGCGGCGCCTCCGCAAGAAAGATATTCAGCCCTAATAACGGGTACAGCAATGGAAAAAGACAAAACGGTGCAAATGTATAATAAGCGGGCTTCGTCGTACGAAGAGCGGTGGTCGGCCTATTTGAAACATACCCATACGCAGTTTCTTGAACATGCCAAACTCGACGAAGCCAAAGTGATTTTAGATTTAAGCGGGGGGACGGGGCTGCTGGCCCAAGCGCTAATTGACGAAAAATACCGTTTTGAGAAACTGGTGATTAATGACCCCTCTTCAGAAATGCTTGCAATCGCTCGCAATCGGTTGCCTGAGCAATCAAAAGTCAGTTTTTCCAATCAGCCGGCCGAAAAAATCGAATACGGTGAATCCACATTTGATGTTATATTTTGCTTGAATTCGTTTCACTTTTATCGCAACCAGCAAGCCGTTTTGGATCGCTGTTACCACATGTTGAAACCAGGCGGACAACTGCTCGTGCAGGACTGGAATCGGTCGGGGCTGTTTAGGTTCATTAATTTTATTATATCATTGAACACGCAGGAGCATATTGATACAAAATCGCTTGCTGAGTTTGATAATATGCTCGTTCAAAGTGGCTTCATAATATCAGAAACAAAAACATGGCACTGGCGGTATTGGAACTTCTTTTTTGTAACAGCAGTAAAATCAGTTACATAAAATTTTGTAAGATTCATCCGTAATTTTATAAGAAAATGCTTGTTTGTAATTTGTAGTTTAGCGGTTGCATTAATTGAGCAAATTATGAATCATAATGACTCGAAATTTAAACTGCAATTGAACAGGGAATGATGTTT
>NNSL01000172.1 GCA_003123965.1 Balneolaceae bacterium SMO_bin1 | reverse complement strand
AGGCTGTTGCTAATCCCACAATGCCCCCTCCCACAATTATAAAATCGTTCATACTGCCACCTCCTCTTTTTCCCAAATATTCCATGGACAATCTTTAGCTTTCCACAGATCTTCCAGGTAATTTTTATCTCGCAGCGTATCCATGGGGTGCCAAAATGATTTATGGCGATAAGCACCCAGCCGGTCCATCTTAGCCAGCACTTCAAGCGGGGTTCGCTCCCAAATGGTATCATCACCCTCTATGAGGTCAAATACTTCGGGCTGAAGCACAAAAAAAGCCGCCGTTGATCCAGGCATTGCCGCCACCCGGTTTTTCTCGAAATGCTGTTATACGGTTTTCATTGTCATCTAATTTGAAAGTGCCAAAACGGCCCGGTGGCTGCACCGCTGTTAAGGTAGCAAGGAAATTGTGCTGCCTATGAAAGTCGAGAAGCTCCGCTATGTTAATATCGGCTACGCCATCACCATATGTAAAACAAAAGGTTTCATTCCCTACATGCTCTTGCACACGCTTGAGCCGTCCGCCGGTCATGGTGCCATCCCCCGTATCAATTAATGTCACGTTCCATGGTTCAATATCATTTTGATGAACCTGCATGGAATTGTCTTCCATGTTAAAAGTCACATCAGACCGGTGTAAGAAATAGTTCGAAAAGTATTCCTTAATCACATATGACTTATACCCACAGCAAATGATAAAGTCATTGATGTTGTAGTGGGAATAAATTTTCATGATGTGCCACAAAATAGGCCTTCCCCCAACCTCCACCATGGGCTTAGGCCTAACGCCCGTCTCTTCGCTCAATCTTGTCCCGTATCCTCCCGCTAATATCACTGCCTTCATACAAAAACCCCGTTTCCCTTGTTAATTGATATTTTATTCCATGTGATATCACTACATGGCTTCGAATACTCTACTAATTGATGTTCAAAAAATATGCCAAAGAAATGCTGGGTAGCTATAAACTTGAATTGCTAAAGCAAAAGGTGTCTATTTTTATTCGACCGAGGCAAAATGTATTTGTTTTCCAAAGCTCGGGTAATTATTACTCGTAGGTCAAAAATAATGGAACCAGAAATTCTGAATAATAATTACTGTGAAAGGTGATGAGCCAAATAGAAAGGGTAAAAATTCTTTGGCCGAATAACCTAAACTTAGGCCTCTAAAGCCATTTTACGGAACTTTAAATTTGATTCAACCAGATCAGGATAACTCCCTCCCTGTATAATTCTTCCCTCTTCCATAAAATAGAGTTTATCGCAGTTTTTCACGGTAGTAAGCCGGTGGGCAATCATGATAAGCGTGTGATCAGACTTCAGCGATTCAATGGCTTCAATGATCTGCTTCTCGGTAATATTGTCAAGTGCCGAGGTGGCTTCATCCATAACCAGTACTTTGGGATTATGATACAACGCCCGTGCAATACCCAGTCGCTGCCGCTGCCCACCCGAAAGGCGTGTAGCCATTTTCTCCAATTATGGTATGAAGTCCATGGGGCAGCCGCTGCACCATTTTTTCCAACTGGGCAAGCTTAATGGCATTCCACACTTGCTGGTCATTTATTTCGGACTCCGGCAGGCCGAACGCCACGTTTGCTCGCAGACTTTCATCCGCCAGATAAATAGATTGTGGGATGTACCCTATGTTTTGCTGCCACGCCGAAAGGTTCTGCTGAATATCAACACCATCCACTAATATTTGACCTTCATCAGGCTCAAACAATCCCAGTATGATATCCACTATAGTTGTTTTACCAGCCCCTGAAGATCCCACAAAAGCCACGGCTTCACCCTTATTTATGTTAATTGATACATTATTTACAGCTTGCTCTTCGCTTCCGGGGTAATGATAGCTCAGGTTTTTCAGCTCAATATTTTGCTCAAACTTTAAAACGAGTTTTCTATCCCGATCTGCATTGAATGTGCGGTTAAAAGCCTCCAATTCTTTAAGGTCTTTATAGATCGGTTCAACCGATACAATGTTATAGCGCAGGTTTGTATACATAGATACAATCTGCTGTATGGACGGCATCATACGCACTGTGGCCATGGCAAAAAGGGCAAGGATTGGGATAATGGCAGCCATAGGCCGATTCTGCCACAGCAATAAAACAGCAACCAACAGCATACCTAATACAGCTGTTGTTTCAACCACCGGCCGCGGAATCTGCTGGATAAATTGAATGTAGGCTTTCAGGCGCATGCTTTTAAATGCCTCGATTCGAAACTTTTCTATAAACTCTTCTTCACGATTTAAAACACGTGCATCTTTGATGCCTCCTACTCCCTGGTTCAACGCTTTAATCATTTGTGAACGGCGGGCTTGCTCTTCTTCTCCAAACTCTTTCATTTTGCGTTTATTTAACAAAATAAATGTTCCCGGCCCCAGTACCGACAACACAATTACCACTAACGTAATCAATGGCTCCATCACAAATAGAAACACCAGAATAGCCACTGCTATTATCATTTCGCGGCTCATTCGCAATAGATTTGTTATTACATTATTGATGAAATAATCTATTTCATAAGCGATGTTTCTAAGTAACTCGGCGGTGTTCTTCTGAACGTGGAAAATATACGGTGCCTGCATGTAGGCGCGCATCAAGCGGTGGCTAATCATGTAGCGACGGCGGGCAATAAACTTAGTTTCAAAATAATTCAACCAAATAGTGTAGGCACTTTTAACAATAAAAATGCCCACAAGTGATGTAGAGCCCCAGAGGAGAAGATCCCGCTGGTTGTTAATCTCCAAGGTAGCCAAAACCGGCTGCAGCCATTGCTGTTGCATTACGCGCTCGGGATCTGCAACAATGGCAACAAAGGCCGGAATCATGCTTATACCCACTACCTCCATCGCCGCGGCTATGATCATGAAACATAATATTACAGCAAGCTTAAATGGATCACCGTCGGGAAGGACGTAAATGATTTTTTTTATTTTGTTAGCCAAGCTAATGCACCCAATTTGCTAAATGGTTAGTTATCAAGTTTGCAAATTATTGTCGAAGATTTTCAATCAGCAGTATAGAAGTAGCAGCTACACTCACTATTGGTGCTATAACTCCAATGTAATCTCCGAAAGAAGGCCGGCGGCGCACCTGCAGCGTAACAATATCGTTGTTCTGCAAATCGAACTGAAACATACCTACCGGTTCTGGCTTATCATATCGATATTTAAATAAGGCCACATCAACCATTTTAGCATCTTGGTTGAAGCGCGACACCTTGAGCTCAACAACTGTTTTTGCCCAATTGATATCTGATTCCCGTCCGCGCAGAGGTGTATAACCCAGGCTGTAAGACACCAACTCGGGCAGCCGGGTATCTTCGGGGATAATATAGCGTCCGGCGCTTGTAACATCTCCCCAGACATTTACAGAATCGGCCAAATCGCCCCTTTCGGCAATGCGTATATATCGGTCACTTAACCCTTGTTGGTCTTGTGCCAGCAGTGTAGCAGACCCAAGTAAAAAGAAGGCCGCTGTGAAGTATATTTTTAATTTTGTCATTTTTTTGCTCATTAGAAGTTGTACCCTTTTTGGTTATTTATACTCATCGTAATTGCTGTATAACGCTTGGTAAAAACCATCGCCATAGTAGTTGCCTACCTCCTTCTTGTGATTAAAGTTATTAAGCACCACACTCACCACGTTGGCGTTAATTTCTTTGAGCTCCTGCATTGTTTTAAAGAGGAGCCCTTTATTGGTTTTGCGATATTTTGCCACTACTACTGTTGCTTCCGCATATTTTAGCAGCGCCGAAGAATCACTGATGATGCCGTATGGTGGCGTATCAATAATGATAACATCAAACACGTCCTCCATTTTTTTAAGAAGACGCTTAAACACAGCGTTATTAGAAAGTACTTCGGGTGATTTGATGTCGTAGCCGGCGGGAATTACCTTGAGTGTTTCAAGGTCTGTTTCCTTCAGCAGGTGCTCAAACGCAATTTCATTATTCAAGTAGTTCGACAAACCGTTTTTGCCGACCAGCCCAAAGTAAGTATGCAGTCGCGGGCGACGGAAATCAGCATCTACTACCAGTGTCCAGTATCCCTCTTCAGCAAATGCTACTCCCAGGTTCGCCGATATGGTTGATTTACCATCCCCCTTTTCCGGACTTGTTACCACTATGGTTTTCGGTGGGCGGTCTCCATTTTGATATATTATATTATTCTTCAATCGCCGCATTGATTCTGCGGTAATACTCTTTTTGTTCTGGAGCAGTACAAGTTCTTTAGGTATTCTTCCAGAGCCCTTTTCGAACTTTTGGGTATACTTTTTATTCGTCTCTTCAATACTCGGAATAACGGTCAGCGGTGGGAAATAGGCCGTACGCAACTGCCCCAATTCGTTCACGCTGTTATCTTTAAATTCCCTGATAAAGACAAAGCCAGCAGCAACAAAGCCGCCCATCATTATGCCCAGTAATACCAGGATTATTCTATTTGGGCTTATCGGGGTATTCGGCGTATGGCCCTGATCAATAATGCGGCCAAAGCCAAACTGCGACTGCTGCCACACAGACATATCAGCGTACTGGCGCGATACATTTAGATATAACTCCTCATTTATGCGAACATCCCGCTGCAGCTTAGCCAGTTCAATTATGCCCCGGGGTAACGAATTAAAATCAGCATCCATCTCTTGCTTATGCTCTGATAGCGCCTCGCGACGAGATTCTAACTGATTCCGCTGCAACTCAAGGTCAAGCAGTTGCGCCTGAATATTGGAGACCATCTGGGCTCTGTCTTCGGTATTCATGCCCATGAATTGATTATCGGATGTAAAAAGCTTAGATGATAAATCTCTAATTTCAGATTTTAAACGCGTTATTTCTTTATCCAAATACTGAATACGAGCGGGCAACGGATCTCGCTGTAATACGCCGGGATTTTTTGATATTATCATTGAGCGTTCTTCCTCAAAGTTAGCCAACAGCTCTTGGGCATTTCTAATTCTTGGCCCTATAGCCTCGGTAAACTGCTCGGCCAGACCTGGGTTAATTCGATCCAGCTGTTGCTGATAATCAGCTATGCTTTCTTCTATTGCTTTCAGTTCAACATTAATACGCTGCAGCTCTACTTCTGCGTCCGCACGCTGAGCTACCATCCCAGAGGTCTGTTCATTGACCTGTACAATTCCCGTAGCATCCATATACGAACGCAGGGCTTGTTCTGACTCCTGCAGTTTGTTACTAAGGGTTTCTTTTTCATTCTCCAGAAATTCGGCAGTAGAATTAGCCGCCTGCAGATTCTGTCGGGAGGAATTATCGATATAATTTTGCATTGCCAGGTTTACAATAAGCGAAGCCTCTTCAGGCGATGTGCTTTGGAAACTTACTTTGATAATGTCAGAATCTTCGTTGGCCTGAAAGAAAACCAAATTCTTGCGAATGGTATTAGCTACCTTTTCTATGGATGCCATTTCAACAGTACCATCTTCGTCCTCTGTCCAAAGTATGGGGTATTGTTTTGCGTTATTGGTATCGGCAAATAATTTTGCAGCCACCTGCATTGAAAACCTGCGAGACTGCAGTATTTGTAATTCATTTTCGAAATTTGCACCCGGCTGGTGCCCCGTTGTTTGAGAAATAATGCGCGATAGCTCATCCATGGTCGCATTTTCGCCCGAGCTTATCAGCAAAGTTCCGTTACTCTCATATACCGGGGTTACGGTGTCAGTATAAAACCACGCGGCCACTGCGCCGCCCAAAACAAATAAAAGGATAATCCATTTATACTTTCCCACAAGCGATAATAGTTTTCGCGGCTCCAGAGGTTTTTCCTCTGTCTCAAAAGCATGGTTGCTGTTAGGAATGTATTGGAACCTATTTGCTAAACCCTGGGAGTTATCGTCCCATTTTTGAATTGAATCTGACATTATTTTTTCCTATCCGTTATGTTATTTGCGTTCAATAATCATCTATTTCGTTTTAAGAGAATGCTATAACTCTTCACCCTGCATACATTGATTCAGATGCCGAACTTGGTTTTATACCATTAAGCTTTGGTGCAGGCACATACTTGTAAGTCGGTACCAGCAATTTCAAGTAATCTCTGATAGTACCTTTGCAGCCACCATTTAAATGATCAAACAGGTCGGCAATTTTAATTTCTAATTCATCCGCTGATATCTTTCTGCAGCAGATTGCCTTATATATTTCTTTATGCTCTGTTTCCTGCAAACCCTCCTCAGCGTTCAAAAGCTCCTCAAAAAGTTTTTCGCCGGGTCGCAAGCCGGTTACCTCAATTTCAATATCCTTTCCGGGTGATAAATTATGGAGACGAATAAGATCCTCGGCCATGTCCATAATTTTAACAGGGGCGCCCATATCAAGTACAAACACTTCACCGCCTTCACCCATTGAACCGGCCTGCATTACCAACAGCACAGCCTCGGGTATGGTCATAAAATAACGTTGCATTTCTGGATCAGTGACTGTAACCGGCCCCCCTTTAGAAATTTGATCAATAAATAGCGGTACAACGGATCCCCTGGAACCCAGCACATTTCCAAAGCGAACGGAAATGAATTTTGTGCCGTAATGTCCATTTTTAGCCATGCAAATTTCCTCGGCCACACGCTTGGTAGCCCCCATTACATTGGTAGGGTTTACCGCCTTATCTGTGGAAACCATTACAAATTTGTCCACATTATGCTTGCATGCCAACGTTGCCAGCGACAGGGTTCCGCCGATATTAACTTTAATTGCTTCTTCGGGAAATATTTCCATCATGGGCACATGCTTATAAGCAGCAGCGTGGAAAATTACATCAGGCTGGTGGTGAGCTAATATCTGGTCCAGCTTGGATTGATCTGTAATACTGGCCACGCAGGGAGTTATTGCTATATCCCGGGCTTTAAATTCATTCTCCAAGTGAAATAACTCGGTCTCATCAATATCCAAGGCTATTAACTGGGATGGAGATAACCGCATACACTGGCGAACTAATTCACTGCCGATAGATCCCCCGGCGCCTGTAACAAGCACCACTCTACCATCAATACTTTTTTTAATCGAATCCATATCAATTTCCACCGGCTTACGCCCCAATATATCGCCGATACTCACATCCCGTATATGTTCAATACCCACCGGATTATCGGTAAGTGAGTGGAATGAAGGCAGAATTTTGATATCAATTTTAGGTCGAATTTGCTTTGTTTCTTCGATAATCTCTCTTAAATCCTTTTTAGGATATTCGGGATTTGCTACAATTAGCTGTTCTACAGGATTGTTTCGCAGATATGAAAGCATCTCACGCTTGTCCCCCATTACCTGCACTCCATGCAGGCGCAAGCCCGGCATAGCACGGTCATCAAAAATGGCATATACTGCTAAATTCCAGTGGCTGTGTATCAGTATGTCGCGCAAAATTTGCTCTCCCTCACTGCTCGCGCCAAATATTATGGTGTGTTTTTTATTTCGGGCAGGAGCATTCCTCAATCCATTATACACTCTCTTCGATATTCTAAATCCTCCTATAGTTACCACCCCAATAATGCCAACTAGTGCTGCATACGCATATTCATAACTGCCGAGAATAAGCACGTTTCTGGAAATCATAATTGATAGTATGCCACCCAGTGATACCCCGAGTATAATGCGCACAAGATCTCGCAGGCTCGTATACTGCCAACTGACGAGGTACATTCTAAAAAACGCCAATCCGACCAGTGTTGATGCCGTAATGATCAAAAAATAACCTATTGGAAATAACCGATCAGCGGGAGAAAGCGGTGAAAGAATCAGGTAAACCAAGTAAGCAGAAGCAAACAACGAAATGGAATCACCTAGTATAAAGAAAAGGCCCCTGGTGAAACGATTCGCCCACTTTCGTTTTTTTCGGAATAAATTCATATTCACCAATTTCGCTTTCATCTTTGAGCCTCATTTATTGACGGCGATAAGCCACGC
>NNSL01000360.1 GCA_003123965.1 Balneolaceae bacterium SMO_bin1 | reverse complement strand
CAAACGCAGCGAGCACGGCGGCATTATTAAAGACGGCGCTAAAATGGTAAATGCCGTGGCTAACAGCACCGTGCCGAAAATAACTATTGTTGTTGGTAACAGCTACGGGGCCGGTAACTATGCTATGTGTGGACGCGCTTACGACCCGCGATTTATGTACGCATGGCCATCGGCAAATATTGCGGTGATGGGTGGGACCCAGGCTGCTAAGGTACTAACCCAGATCCGGGTTTCTTCTTTGGAGAAGCAGGGCAAAGAAATCACCGAAGAAGAGGAGCAGGAAATTATGAAAGAAATCAGTGAACGCTACGAAGAACAAACCGACGTTCGTTATGCAGCCGCCCGACTCTGGGTTGATGCCATCATTAACCCAATAGAAACGCGCGAGCGAATTTCACGGGCTATTTCCGATGCAAACCACAACCCGAATATCGAGGAGTTTAAAACAGGCGTTATTCAGGTTTAGGTATTATAATAGCACGGCTCTGCTAACCTCTATTTCTACGCGGACGTTTACATCTTTTATCGTCCAAAAAGTTTATAAGTGTTAGAAAAATACGTATTTCTCTAACAGTAAATACTAACCTAATCATAATAAGCATGAAGCGTATATGCACTTTGTTTTTAGTGCTTGTTGCGGTACTGGCTTTTACATTTAACGCAAAAGCGCAGGGTATACCAGCAAAAGCATTTGAAAATGTAACGATACATAAAGCTGACGGCAGCACCATCGAAGATGGCGTGATTGTCTGGCGCAACGGAATTATTGAATCAATAGGTGAAAATCAGGAGATACCATTCGATGCGGAAGTGTGGGACGGCGGCGATTCGCTGCACGTGTATCCCGGTTTTATCGACGGTTCCGCATATTGGGGCAGTCCCGATATTGAACGGTTTGATGACACGCCGCAGCGACGTGGGGAGCCTTCTTATGAAAGAGCCGGTATTCGTCCCGAGCGAAATGCGCGCGAAGTCATAAATATGGAATCTGATATGTTAAACACCGCACTAAAATCAGGCATTACTACTGCTGCGTTAGGAATTAACGGATATATGATTCCCGGTCAGCTCGACCTGTTTTTCATTCATCCCGAATTGCAAATTGGTGATCTGTATGATGGAAGTGTTGGCATGCAAATGCAGCTGCGTCCGTCTTTTCGGGTCTATCCGGGTACTGTTATGGGAGTGATGGCACAGCTAGATCAGCTTTTTGCAGATGCCGAGGCCCTCAAACAACACCAGGATTACTTCTCATCTAACCCAAATGCACTGGCACCGCCCGAATCGCATCCGGTATTGGAAGCACTTTACCCGGTGATGGGCAATGACCAGCGTGATTTTTTTCCAGGTAGACAGCCAAGAAATGATTGAGCGCGTGTTTAAGCTTCAAGATGATCTCGGATTCGATATTGTCATTGTTTCGGGAATGGAGGCCTACAAGGTGGCCGATGAGCTCAGCGAACGTAATATCCCTGTGTTGGCATCTATTGATTTTCCCGAAAAGCCAGACTGGCAAAAAGACAGTGAAGGCGAAGAGGAAGAAGAAGCTGAAGAGCAGGAAGAAATCACCGAAGAAGAACAAGCTTTTCGCGACAAGCGCTGGGAAGCATTCCAGAAACGGTATAAAAATATTAGAACACTGATGGATGCCGGCGTGGACGTCGGTTTTGCAACAGCCGGAATGGAGCTTAGTGATATGGGAAGTCGCCTGAAAGAATGGATGGAGTATGGCGATGTAGAGACTGAAGAAATGATACGTATTATGACGCTTAATACTGCCGAGATCCTTAACCAGACACAAATGCTTGGTGAAGTTGAGAACGGCAATATTGCCAATTTTACGATTATGAGTAAGCCATTTATGGAAGAAGATGCCAAGGTGCTTTACACCATATCGGAAGGCCAACTCAACGAATTTAATGACTAATATTAACTTGAAGACTGCAGAATAATGAAAAAATTAGCTTTTACACTGCTTTTTTGCTGCGTTGCGCTTGTAGGCTATTCGCAGCCTACGGGCTCGGTACTTATTCAAGATGGTACTGTTATTACGCTTGCAAATGGAACAATAGAAGGTGGTGATGTCCTTATTGAAGACGGCATTATCACGCAAATTGGAGAAAATATCAGCGCTCCCAGTGGAGTAGAGGTCGTAGATGCCTCGGGCCAGTATGTGATGCCCGGCATTATCGATCCACACTCCCATATAGCCGGTATAGATATTAACGAAGCCACAAATCCGGTAACGGCTGAGGTGAAAATGGGTAATTCCATTGATCCCAATGACATCTCTATTTATCGTGCACTGGCCGGCGGCGTAACTTCCATTCATTTGCTGCACGGATCGGCAAATGTTATCGGAGGCGAATCGGAAACGCTAAAGCTGCGCTATGGACAAGGTCAGGAAGGACTTAAATTCCAGGATGCACCCCGCACCATTAAGTTCGCATTGGGAGAAAATCCTACGCGCGTTCACGGTCAGGGCTCGGGCATACGTCCCCGCACCCGAATGGGCGTAGAGCAGGTAGTTCGAAAAACGTTTGATGCTGCTCTTGATTACCGACGCAACCGTGAAGCTTATTTGGATGCTCAGGATAATTTTAATGGCAATGGAACACCTCCAAAACCAGTAGCACGTAATGTTCGCATGGAAACCATCGCCGACATTCTGGAGGGTGAAATACTGGTGCACTGCCACTCGTACCGTGCCGATGAAATTGTAATGTTGATGCGTGTTTTTGATGACTATGGCGTTGAAAACTATACGTTTACCCACGGCAATGAAGCATTCAAGGTTGCACCTGAGCTTCGAAAGAACGGTGCTTATGCATCTGTTTTTGCCGACTGGTGGGCCTATAAGTTTGAAGTTTACTATTCTACTGCTTATAACGCGTCCATCCTGAATGAAAATGGGGTTGTAACAAGCATCAACTCTGATAGTGGTGAGCTCATTCGTCACCTCAATCATGAAGCGGCTAAAACCATACGGTACGGGGATACCTCCGAAACTGACGCCTTAAAAATGATCACCTTAAACCCCGCTATACAGCTGGGCATTGATGATAAAGTGGGTACCCTCGAAGAAGGAAAGCATGGGGATGTGTCAATCTGGAGCGAGCATCCGCTGAGTATCTACAGCGTTAATCAAAAAACATTTGTTGACGGCGTTAAATACTTCGACAAAGAAGAAGATCCTTCCGATATGCGGATTGATATCAACCCAAGTGAATCGTACAGCCAGACGCTAAAATCGAATTCGAGTGACAGAGAAGTAGATTCGTGTATGCACGATGTCTTCTATCTCTTCTCTGAATCCAACACCCAATAAGAGCAAAATTCTACTATTATGAAGAATGTAATTAAATCAACAATTCTACTCTTTGCATTGATGTGCATGAGCGTAGCTGCCACAGCTCAGATTACCGAAAAACCGGGCTTTGGTAAGTATGCCATCACCAATGCCAATATTTATACGGTTACCAATGGGGTGATTGAGGGCGGTACCGTGCTTATTGACGGCCACGAGATAACCTACGTAGGCACTGATGCTGATATAACCAGCGATTATACCCAAATTGATGCCAGCGGAAAGCGTGTATATCCGGGCTTTATTGATTCGGGAACGGGTCTCGGATTACAGGAAATTGGCGCTGTGGCAGTGACCAATGACCAGAATGAGGTAGGAACCTTCAATCCCAATGTGATGGCCTTTACTGCTATCAATCCACATAGTGCTGCCATTCCGGTTACGCGCACCAGCGGTGTAACAACGGTGATATCCAAGCCGGGATCAGGCATTATTTCTGGTATGGCCACGCTTATTAACCTGTATGGTAATTCACCCGACTCCATGGCTGTACTGCAGCGAGCCGGTCTTGTTCACGATTGGCCAGTTTCAGGCCGAAGAGGATGGTGGGATGATCGCAGTGAAAAAGAAATTGAAGAAGCCTACCAAGAGAATGTTAAAGAGATCAAAGATTATTGGAAAGAAGCTATTGCCTACAATAGAATGATGAATAGTTACGAGGAGAATCCTTCAGGTAAAAATGAACCGGACACCGACGTGCAGCTGCGGGCTATGCGCCGCGTACTTTCCGGCGAAGTTCCGGTAATTATTGCTGTTGATGAAGCGCAGAGCATCACCAAGGCCATGGAATGGATAGAGCAAATGCAAAGTCAAACCGATGCACGCTTCATTCTTTCAGGTGTTGACGGCGGTTGGGCAGTTGCCGATCAAATTGCGGAATCAGGATTGCCTGCACTCGTGGGCCCGGTACCTTGATACGCCTTCTGAAGATCACATGGACTACCTGATTGCTTATCAGAACGCAGCCAAACTGCAGGAAGCTGGCGTTAAGGTTGCCATAAAAACCGAAGAAATTGAAAACGTGCGCAACCTGCCGTTTAATGCCGGGTTTGCTGCAACGTACGGAATGGGTACGGAGCAGGCCTTACGAGCGGTAACTATTGAGCCAGCCGAGATCTTTGGTGTGAGTGACCGTATAGGCAGTATTGAAGAAGGCAAGATTGCAAACCTGTTTATTGCAAATGGTGATCCCTTTGAACCAATGACGGATATAGAGCAGGTGTTCATCAATGGCTTCAAAATTCCGATGACGAACCGTCACCGGCAGCTTTATGAACAGTTCTTGAACCGAGATTCTACCGTTGAGACCGAGTAGTTATCTCATTTCTTGCATACTATAAAAAAGCCCCGTGGGTTAACTCCCGGGGCTTTTTATTTTGGTCTTTATTTCATTCATGGTCTAAAAAGCCAGGAAATAACGAGCAATAACGCCTATAACCACGGCCATAAAAAAGCTCATCAAAGTACCAATCAGTATATATTCAGCGTGTTTATGGCTTTCCTCATTATCAATTTTACCGCTGAACCGAAATATAGACTTGGCCGCAATAAGAAACCCAATAGCACTGTACTGACCGATCAAGATAAAGGTTAGAATAATCAGACGCTCAAGATAGCCAATCCAGGTTCCCGCCTTGGTGAGTCCTTGAAGTGTTGATGGTATATCCTCAAGCTCATTTTGCCATCCACTGGTTGCCTTGCTAATTAAGAACCCAACCGGGCGTAAAATGAGCAAAAAGCTGCTCAGCACAACCCAAAATCCAACCGTATTAAAAAGGGCAAAGTAAATACTTAGATCAGCGAAGCCTGCACCAACATACCAAAGCCAGCCTATAACCAGCATCAAAACGTGCAGTATTTGGTCAATTACAAAGTTTCGAGTGCAATTACTTACTGTTGATTTCCACCAATCGATTAAAAAATGGGTGATCATAATAAAAAGCGGCAGCAGCACATGGTCCCAATCAGCAAGAAACAGGTACGTTAACACGCCAACAATAGCTACATGAAAGTAAAGATAGGGGGATTGAACGCCCAGGCGTTTATCAACTATCCATTTATAGCGCTGCAGGAAGAAATCCGCTAGAATATGCGCGGCAAGTATGCGTAATAATATAATCAGTTCGGAACTGCCAATCATGATTGTTCACTGTTTATAGTCTGTTCAATAATTTGTTCGTATCGCTGTAATAATTTTTCAATAGCAAACCACGCCGAACCCTTTACGCGGTAATGAACGGCAGCCTGCGAAATGTCGAGCTCTTCGGCAATATCTTTGGCTTTTTCATTGCGCAGAAGATACCAAATAATTTCAGATTGCTGTGCTGTCCATTTTGATATTACGGCATCTAGCAGGGCAGAGGAAGCTTTAAATTCTTTGTTAATGGCTTCCCAGGGTGTGGTGATGGCCGTTTTATAATCCCCTTTTAACTCATCCATAATCGGTCCTGAGTTCCGATATGCAGGTCCGTCGCCTTCGGAAACATTTTCCGGCAGGTGATCTATTGTTCCCAGCCCGATGGCCAGCCGTACATCCCAGTTTTCATCTTTTTGTACGGGTTGATTTTTACGCATTGCCGAACGTATAAAAATGGCAGCCCGTAAAGCCTGGCACGGATTTGCCATCACTCCCTGGAAACTATCCCCACGGAACACATCAAACTTGGGCAGGCTGTTCTCGTTGACAGAATCCCACTGTTTTATGCCCTTAAACGCTTTTTTTAGTGATTTGATGAGTGCATTTTTTTCAGCTTTTTCAGCTAGTGAAGACTCAATAATATCACCGGTAATAACTGCGTATATCATAATTAAATGCTGTTAGGCCGGCTAAAAGCGCAGTTCCGGCATTTAAGTGTGAGTACTTAATTAACCTATTATTAAGCCTAGAGACTTAAATGATTTATAATTAAGTCTCAAGACTTAATTTCAGTCCAATTTAAACAAAAGATTGTCGAAGGTAAAAATTATAATTCCCGCCAGCAGCAACACCATCATGCTCACAATTGGTTCCCAAATAACGAACCCACCTACAACACCTAAAATGCCGCCCAGGTATTGAATGTAGCGCAGCTGCTCGTTCGTAGCCTTCAGAATAATGTCAGAGAGGCGTTGTTCATCATACTCCCGCAGATTGTCTTCTACCAAAGCATGAACATCGAGCTGGTTGATGAGTTTATAGAGAATAGAAGTAACCCATTCTTCAATGGCATCACTATTATCTTCAATGCGGTTGGGTAGGTCGTCGAGAAGTTCGTCAAAGCGGTCAAGCCCCGTTTCAATGGATTCGGGGAGTTCGGCAAGACTATTTTCGATGATATGCTGCATTTTTTGTCCGCGTACAAAAGAGTAGGCTTTTAATGCAACGCGTTCAATTGATCGCTCTTCAATTGATTTTTCAATCTGGAGCAGAATTTTTTGTGCTATGGCTGCCCGAATTTCAGGATCGCCAATCATATCATCAATATAGCCCACAACCCATTGCTTTAATTCGGTGCGAAAGGAGGGATCATCAATAATGTGACGAATGTACCGCGTGGTGCGCCGGCGATATAAAGTGATAAGGTTAGAATCATGTATTTTCTTTTTTATAATGGCTGGGTTGATAAGATCTTCGGAAACGGCTTGTGCCAGCCGAAAAGCAATGCGATTTTTTTGTGCCGGAATGAGACCCTGGCCCAGCAGCGGCCGTTTTTGCGCCGGTTTAAAAAGCATGGTTATGGCAATCCAGTTGGTGAGGAAGCCAATCAACCCGCTCACCGATAAAATTCGAAGTAACCCCTCGAAGTAGAATGTATGATTAAAAAGCGTGTAACTGCTTCCGTTAAAATCCCAGTAAAACGAAGCGAAAAACATCAACCCAAGTATGTAGGGAATAGCAGAAAGGAAGCTAAGTAAAACGGGATGATCTTTTTTGGAAGTACTGAGTGTGGGATCAACCAGTGAAGGCTTACTGTTCTCTACCGGCTTACGGTACCGGTTTATAATATCCCAAAGACTTTTTGCATAGTTGCGCGTATGCTGCTTTGCTGCCTCAATAGCAGAATCCGATTGTTTATTTTCGGCCATGGAAAAGGGCTGGTTAGTCGTTGAATAACAGCAAACGGTACGTAAAAGTACGCTGGTTTGTTTTGATAATTAAGGCAAGGAGATCAACTTAGCTGTTTTAAATAAAAATTTTCGCGTTCCTGCATTTCTTTTTTCTTCTCCTCATTTTTATCCTCATAACCGGTTAGATGCAGCAAGCCGTGAGCAATAATACGTTTGAATTCTTCAGCTTTGGTGGCCCCAAACTCATCGGCTTGCTCAAAAATGCGGGGTAGGCAGCAAAAAAGGGTGCCTTCGATAGCGGAGTTTGAGGTTCCATCATCGTACCGGAAGCTAATGATATCGGTCACATACGTGCGGTCAAGGTGTTCTTTATTGATGCGAATTATTTCATTCTCGTCAACAAAAACAATTTCTAATAACAGGAACTGGCATTGCTCATGCTGTTCTACCAAGTGCGCTATTTCTTCGGCAAAGGGATGATTTGAGGGGAAGGGAGCGGTCGGTTTCATTGAATACGTAAATGCCGGAATAGGCATTTTCGCCCGGAAAA
>NNSL01000368.1 GCA_003123965.1 Balneolaceae bacterium SMO_bin1 | reverse complement strand
GATCGAGCTTTTGTACGGAGTCTTCACTATAGGTGTGCAATTCGGGTGATGGATCGAAATGGCGTGCTGTGAATGATGTTTTCATAATAATTAGAAATTGGAATTAAAATTAATGCTCAGCTCGTGGATGGGCCGTTGCGTAAACTTTTTTAAGCCGTTCCATGCTGGTATGTGTATAAACTTGTGTTGATGACAAACTAGAATGACCTAATAATTCTTTAATAACACGGATGTCAGCACCACTGTCAAGTAAGTGGCTGGCAAAAACTATGGCGCAGGGTATGGGGACTTTTCTGCGTTACTTCGCTCACTTTCTTTAGGTGTGACTGTACCATACGTTGTACGGCCCGGGCGTAAATTCGCTGTCCGTGAACCGCAAGAAACAGAGCTTTACGAGCATCAGTATCAGTTCGCTCCCCATAAAGCTCTTCACGCGTAGCTAAATGATCTTTGATGGCATTGAGCGCGGTACTGCCAACAGGTACAATACGCTGTTTTGAACCCTTACCCGTTACTTTTATTTGTGATAACTTCAAATCGAGATCACGAATGTTTAATTGCGTCAACTCTGACAATCGAATTCCGGTGCTGTAAAATAATTCAAGTATAGCTTTTGTTTGCGAGCCGCGCGGCGATTCGGTGTCAACCGCATCCATCATTCGGCCGACGTCCTCTGGCGTAGTAATTTTGGGCAAGGGTTTATCTTTCTTTGGTACAATGAGCAAATGGGCAGGATTCTGTTCAATCATACCGCGCTTGAAGGCAAATTTGAAAAAGGAACGAAGGGCCGCAACTTTTCGGCCAATGGTACTTTTCTTTAGATTCTGATCTGATAGACGCCCAAGCCATAGGCGAATAAGAAGCCGATCAATCTCATGAAAGGGTACACGGTCAGGCTCGCAACCGAATTGACCGGCACAAAACGCCATAAACTGCTCTAAATCGGTCTCATACGAGGTGATGGTATGAGATGAAGCATTTCGTTCAATCTTCAGGTATCGAAGGTATTTACGCAGTGCTTTTTTCATTTATCATAAATATGTACAGTTAACCCATAAAAATAAACCATGAATTGTAAAATTAATTTGTGGGCCGGTTTTTCCATTGGGCCCGCTGCCCGCGGAAATGATCCCATAATACGCGAAAACCCAGCGCATGGAACCATAAAACGGCCAATGGGTGTAAGAAAGCTGATTTCATGTTCCAGCCGTACCATTTTTGGAGCACTATTCGTTGCACATAAAATATAGCAATGCACGCCAAAGATAACGAAAAACGCTCTAAGTTAAATGAAAACAGATTCTGAACAAGTATGATAAAGGGGAAAACAAATACTATAAAATTAATCACGGCCATGAAAATAAATGCAGGAACAGAGTTGTTGAACAGCGCTAGAAAGTTTTTGCGAAATCCATTCCACATTTTAGCAGCTGATGTATACATTCGGCACCAAACACTATTTTCACCATGAAACATGCGCATTTTAAGACCAGCCCGTTTTACATTTTTAGCTAATGCCACATCTTCTACAATATCATTCTTGACCGCGCGGTGGCCGTCAATTTTGTCATAAGCCGGCCGTTGAAATACCATACATTGTCCACAGGCTGCGGCTAGTTCTGGGTTTAATTTTTCTTTTAAAGATGCAGGTAGCCAGCTTGGGGTTTGATGGACGTACTTGGCAGGTAATAGCGTAAAAAGACCGTAATAAATGAGCGGAATTACCATACGTTCCCAAAATGTTCCCATCTGCTGAACCGGCCACACAGTGATAAAATCAACCTTGAACTCTTGCATTGATTGAACCACGCGCTGCACGCAATCTTTTGAAAGCCATACATCGGCATCGATGAACATTAAAATATCACCACTGGCTTTTTGGCTTAATTGGTGACAAGCCCATGATTTGCCCAGCCAGTCATCTGGCTTAGGCTGCCCGGCTAAAGTTTTTAATCGCTCTGGATACTGCTCAGAAAATTCAGCCAGAATTGCAGGGGTGCGGTCAGTTGACTCATCATCAAGAACTAAAACTTCTACGTTCTTATAATATTGGGTCAACACGGAATTTAATGCCTTTCCAATTACGTTCTCTTCATTCCGTGCGGGTATACAGATACTTACTTTTGGTTCTTTATTGTGCGGGGATTTGGCCGCTTGGACCAAGGGGATAAACTCAAGATAATTGGAATAAAAAATCGCCGAATTAACGAGCAGATAAATAAGTGCGATGTACAGTAAAAGGTCAATCATACATTAAAATTAGGTATACACTGAAGTAGATTAATGGAGATAAAACGCTTATCATCAATTCTATGATCGAAAATTCGACAATAAAACGCGATATCCGCACCACTAAAAATACTCCGGGAGCATACGAGTGGTGGTATTTTGATGCCGTAAGCAATGATGGACGGACTAAATTCGTGATCATATTTTATGAGGGCAACCCCTTTTCACGCCGTTACATCAATCGTCAGGAAAACACCCACGATGCTTACGCAAAAGAGTTTCCGGCAATAAGCATTTCTGTATATCAAAATGATCAGCCTGTTTACTACAGCTTTACTGAAGTAGAGCCCAATAATGCGACTTTTAGTGATGACGTTCCATTTGTGCAAATAGGGAACCACATGATGGAGGCTCAAGAACAAGCAGGAGACCTTCAATATCGTATAGAATTGAATGAAGAGCTGGCGTCTGGCGATTCTATTGAGGCTGATATTACGTTCACCAGCAATGGTCAGATCAATGAATCCGTGGCCCTGCCACTGGAAAAAAGCGGACATCATGTATGGAATATTATACAGCCGAGTGCCCAGGTGAGCGGGGAAATAGTGTGCACCGCAGATGGCCAAAACCAAACGCTAATTCCTTTTGAAGGCACCGGGTATCATGACCACAACATGGGCAATGAACCATTAAAGGAGCAATTTGAGGACTGGTACTGGGGACGATTCCACTTTCCTGATCATACCTTCATTTATTATGCAATGGATAACATTGAGCAGGAAACCTATGGGTGGTTAATTGAAAACTATACGGGAAATGTAGTCCAAGAATATAAGCGCATGCAGCGCAGCGACACCAGTATGACACTCTATGGTTTGATGACTGATAGGAAGTTAACTTTTTCCAGCCCTGATTCTGAAATTTTGGTTCAGCAAGCTCGTCTGTTAGATAATGGTCCATTTTATCAGCGTTACAGCAGTGATGTATTTTTAGAAATTCCTTCTCAAAATGTCCTTGAATCGGTTGAAGGTGTCAGTGAATATATTTGCCCACCACGAATTTATAATAAACTATTCTGGCCGCTTACAAACATGCGCATTCGTTACGAGCAGGAATCGCCGCATTGGGTTCAGCGTTCAAAAATGCTGTACCGATGGACATGGTAAACAGTTACAGCTAAAGGTTAAAGTCTTTTATAGAGCGTATCATCAAAGCCGGCAGTCCGGATTGTTTTTTTGAGTACTTTTTCCATACGTCGTTCACACTTTTGCGTAAATGCGTTGCGGTCCATGGGTTGGTTGTTTTTCATCGGTTTATCAATCCAGATGTGCAGCTCTGGTTTGCTGTGCCGCACGGTGTGTATATGAATAGCTATGGGCACAAAATCGACTTCTGTCAACTGTTTACGGAGCAATCCAATACCGGGCTTAAAATTAATTTTTCAGATGCAGGACGTATTTCGCCCTCGGGATAAATATACAAAGCGGCATTATTGCGCTGCATAGATTTAATAGCATAGCGCATGGACTTTAAAGTGTGCGTAGGGTCATCAACATCAATTGAAAAAGTGCCGAGCCATTTAAAGAACGGGTAGGTTTGCATCTGTTCCAGTTCCATAATTGCGCGCGCCCGCTGCTTGAATAGTTTCTGGTTGAGGAGTAGAGGTATCAGACCGTCCCACCAAGAGGTATGATTTAAAAAGTAAACCGACATGCAATTTTCAGTGGGTGAATATTCTTGGTGAATCCAAACCCTTTTAAACCTTAAATGGAAAAGTTGCTGCACAAAAACATTGAACAGTGAGCTGAAAATGGACGATTCACGAGCAGGTATAAACTTCAAAAGATACGTTTGGTTGAATTTCGGGATGTGAATATTTTAAGTGGTTTAATGAGCCAAATCAAATATAGTCTTCTATTTTTATGATTGATATCGATGCGCGAGTAGAACAATATGCCAGTGATCAAACTACCGATACCTCTTCCTACATTGCGAAGCTCGTAGAAACTTCGGATCAGGAACTGCAGCATATCGATATGCTCAGCGGAAAAGTGGTAGGCCAGTTGCTTGCTATGCTTGTGCGTGTATCCGGAGCCAGCCGTATTTTGGAAATAGGTACGTTTACAGGATTTTCAGCGCTGTACATGGCCGAGGCACTACCGGATGACGGCCAATTAATCACATGTGAATATAATGAGCGCTATAAAGCCATCGCCGAAGAAGCTTTTACAAATCATCCCGAGGGCCATAAAATTGAATTGCGAATGGGGCCCGCACTAGAAACAATTTCCACACTAACAGAGTCTTTTGATTTCATTTACCTCGATGCAGATAAAATAAATTACCTTAATTACTACAAAAAACTGATTCCAATTTTACAGCCGGGCTGTCTGATGGTGATTGACAACGTGCTCTGGAATGGGGAAGTAATAGAACCCGAAGCAGAAAAGCCCAAAGCCATTGCGGAACTCAATAACTTTATCACCCAGGACAAACGCGTAGAGCAAGTTATGCTAACTGTGCGTGACGGTGTAACAATCGTCCGAAAATTGTAAGCAGTTTAGCCACGGCTGCCATCATACAATTCGTACTTGAGCAACCGACAATCAATGGTAGAGTTAAAAAAAGGAATTCGTTCGTTTGCCCGGAGGCCCACTTTTTTGGCCAGTTCTAAATTCCCTGTAAACACGTAACCGGTGTAGTCCGTGCATTTCTGTTTAAAGAAATCGCCGATGTTACTGTAAAGGCCTTCAAGCCGCTCCTTTTCGCCAAGGCGCTCACCGTAGGGTGGATTCATCACTACCACTCCATCACCGGAAGGGCGGGGTGTTTCACGGAAATCACATACTTCAAAATCAATCAGGTGGTCTACGCCCGCTGTCTGCGCATTTTTACGTGCAGCTTTTATCGCATTAGGATCGCGATCCGTGGCAATTATTTTGCCTTCAATTTCTTTCTTGGCCTGAGCGTTCAATGCGCTCCGCATTTGATCCCACTTTTGCCGATCAAACCCCTTAATGTGTTTAATTCCGTAGTCGGGACGCAGGGATCCGGGCGGACGATTGAGTCCCGCCAGTGCTGCTTCAATAGCCAGAGTTCCACTGCCACACATCGGGTTGATGAAATGCTGGTTTGATTGCCATCCTGTGGCTTTAACAATGGCTGCTGCAAGCGATTCCTGCAACGGGGCAGTATGCGATTGGCTCCGATACCCGCGTCGTGATAACGATTCACCCGACGCATCAATAAATATACGGCAGTTGGTATTGCGCCAGAATAGGAACAGTACAGTGCCGTTAAGGTTGGGACCGGAATCGGGGCGGCTGCCTTTCTTTTCCCGAATGCGATCTACCACGGCGTCTTTACAGCGCAGGTTGGCAAATTGCGTGTTATCTATCGTTGGATTATCGATAAACGAAGTAATGCTTACATAACCGTGCGTTTCAATGTACTCTTCCCACGGCAGCTGATTGACTTGCCGATACATTTCGTCTGCATTCTCGGCGCTAAAGTCACCAACCAGATAATGTACACGGTGAGCCGTGCGCAGTGAAAGCACAAGCTCCATGCAGTTTTCCAGCGTGCCTTCAGTTTCGAGGCCGGCTTTTCTGACTTTTTTAGAGGATATCCCAATTGCTGTACTTCTTCTTTTAGGTAAGGAGTGATGCGTTTGGGGCAGGTAATTGATATGCGACTTTCACGAGAAAAGGTATCCATATTCTAAATATCGTAAATAAAAAAGGGATCAGCCGAGGCTGTCCCTTTTAAGTTCAATTTTGAAAACGGTTAGCTTTTGATTTCCAACAGTTCAATATCAAACGTCAGGTCTTTTCCTGCAAGCGGGTGGTTGGCGTCAAGTGTTACTTTGTCGTCTTCCACTTTTGTGATTTGCACAGGGATAGCCTGGCCAGATTCTTGCTGCTGCATTTGCAGTTGCATGCCAACTTGTGGCTCAACATTGTCAGGCAGCTCATTTTTGGCTACTTCAAGTTCAAGATCATCTCGTCGTTCGCCATAAGCTTCATCGGTGGGAATTTCAACTGTTGTTGAATCGCCTTCTTCCAAACCTTCAACCGCTTTTTCGAAACCGGGAATCAATTGTCCTTCACCCAGTGTAAACTCAAGCGGATCGCGATCGTCGCTGCGGGAGGAGTCAAAAACTTCTCCGTTATTTAATTTTCCAGTGTAATGAACCTTTACGGTATCACCATTTTTTACGGTAGACAAAATAGTACCTCACAAATTTTTTAGAATGAATGTCTGCAAAGATAAGTAATATGTAGCGGAATACAGAATAAGATCCCTAAAAGATGCGGGTTCGCAACTCTTCAAGAGGGCGTGGGTCATTTGGAATGATCTCGAATTCCATTGAACCCAAAATCAGGCCTTCTTTGGTGATTACATCCACTTCCCACAAGCCTGGATGAATATTGGTTTTGTAGGTAAACCCGCGGTAGCCGTCGTCACGACCGCCGGAAATTTCGTAATCAATAACATCGCTGACTTGCCATGTATTTGTTTCGGTATCAAGCCACTTCCAGCGGTGGGCAATAGCTTTGTTAAGGTCAGTAGGGGCAAAAATAGAGGTAAATGCAAAAACAGTATCTCCTTGGGTGTAAGAAAGTTGCGGATTAAAAGCCTCCCAGAATTTGTAGCTTTTATCGGGATCGTACGTTACGTGGTAAAAATTATCCGCCTTTTCCACATTGTAGGCTACAAGACCCTCTTTCATGGACAGAGGCACGGGTGGAATCATGTTAAAATAGTAGAGACCGTTAATTGTAAGATAGATTGCCAGTATGATACCGCTCAATTTTCCAATACTGATTTCGCGACGGGTAGAGGGGCTTTTGCGATATACAAATATTACGAAAACCATAGTGAATGTGAGTGCAATAATGCCTGAAATAATAAACACAAATGTGCTCATTATACCTGCAAAAACCGGAATAATGAATGCAAAGAAGGTAAAAGTGATAAAATAAAATGCCCCGAATTGCAGGTATTTATTTGAAATTCGGTGTTTGAAAAGCTCATTTGAGATCATCAAAAATACGAGCAGAATAAAAAATACCATGGTTTTAGTGAGTGAAACGCTCCTGAAAAAGAACACCACATATGCACTGCTCAGCCCGCCTAAAAAGAATTGTACTGCAAGCGGAGCATACTCTTCGTATTTTTCCAGCCAAGTGTTTTTCCATCGTCCGTCATCGGCCAGGTTAAATACGTAGAGCGAAACCATAAGGGAAATGAGATAGGTAAATAAAATGAAATTGCTGTAAAGATGATCGATGCGCTGAAGGGTGAGGCTATCCCATATAAAGCCGCCCACAAAAAAAAGAATCAGCGCTGTACGTTCATGACGGGCATAGAAATATTTTAGCTTTTCAATCATTAGCTAACCTAAAGGCACCAAAAATTTGTAATATAATCTGAGCAATTATACGTTAAATCCATCAAAACTATAAACCAGCGAAAGAATATCATATGGCTGAATCGATTGAGAATTTATTAAAGAATGCAAGCACCATCGCTATTATGGGTTGTTCAGAAAAGCAGCATCGCACGAGCAATCAAATTGCCAGTTACTTACAGGAAAACGGCTACCGCATTATTCCCATCAACCCGAATTATAACGAGATTCTGGGCGAAAAAGTCTATGCTACTTTGCAAGACGTACCCGGGGATATCGAAATTCACATCGCCGATATTTTCCGAGACAAAGAGTATACGGCAGGAATGGTAGATCAGGTTATTGGACGGAGTAAGGAAACGGGGCAGAAGCCGGTGGTTTGGACACAGCTTGAATGTATCATCTG
>NNSL01000380.1 GCA_003123965.1 Balneolaceae bacterium SMO_bin1 | reverse complement strand
CTTTCGGGCAGCCTTTTTTATTTATATTGATTAAAACCTTAACCAATTCCTTTTTATGAAATATTTCCGTGTTGGTTTCTTATTGTTACTCATATTCGCTTTTCTTTCATCTATAGTTTATAGCCAACACAACATTACAAACTACGGCAGCCAGGCACAGGAAATTATTGACCATGCCTTAAGCAACGAGCAGGCTTTTGATAGACTCACCACATTTGTTGATACCTACCCTCATCGACTTAGCGGCTCTGAAATGCTGGAAGAATCCATAGACTGGATACTTGCCACTATGCAAAAAAATGCCAATTTGGATTCAATTTATACCCAGACGGTAATGGTACCTCATTGGGTTCGTGGACAAGAATCGGCAACCTTAACAGCCCCCTACTCACTCAACCTGCCTATGCTGGGCTTGGGAGGAAGTATAGCCACAGCCGAAAGTGGTATTGAAGCAGAGGTATTAGTAGTGAAAAGTTTTGATGATTTACGCAACAAAGGAGAAAAAGCCAAAGGCAAAATTATAGTTTATAACGTGCCATTCACCACTTACGGTGAGACTGTTCAATATCGTATGGAAGGTGCCATTGCCGCTGCCCGACAGGGAGCAGTAGCCAGCCTCATTCGCAGTGTTGCACCATACTCGATGAAAACTCCACACACCGGAACCTCAAACTATGATGAAAACATCAAGAAAATACCGCACGCTGCCATCACTTTAGAACATGCGATGCTGCTACAGCGTATGCAAGATCGTGGCATACAGCCACAAATTAACCTCAAGATGGATGCCCAAACATTACCTGACAAAGAATCACGCAATATAATTGCTGAAATTAAAGGGAGTCAATATCCAGAAGAAATTGTGGTTATAGGTGGTCACATCGATGCTTGGGACGTGGGACAAGGCGCAATGGACGATGCCGGTGGTTGTTTTGCAGCATGGGAAGCACTCAGGCTACTTAAGAAACTCGGCTACCAACCCAAACGCACAATCCGATTAGTGATGTGGACCAATGAAGAAAATGGGCTTCGAGGAGCTACTGAATATCGCGATATGGTGATTGAAAATGGGGAAATTGGAAACCATGTTTTAGCAATTGAGTCAGACAGCGGCGTATTTGACCCGCAAGGTTTTGGCTTTTCGGGCACTGATGAAGCTTTCGAGATAATACAAGAAATCGGAATGCTGCTAAGACCAATCAACGCTGAGAATATAACTCGAGGGGGCGGCGGTGCTGATATCGGCCCAATTATGCAAGAAGGTGTGCCTGGCATGGGTCTGCGGGTAGATAGCTCACGATATTTCTGGTATCATCACAGTGCGGCCGATACCATTGACAAGCTCACACCAGAAGAGTACAACGAATGCATAGCTGCGCTTGCGGTGATGGCCTATGTAGCAGCCGATATGGACACGGCCCTGCCTAGCTAAAAAAATTAAGGTTAAGATGAACTAATATAGGATGCTTAAAAGCAATCTAATTATTATATATGTATATAATATCATTAACGCCTAAAACGGGAGGTTACTATGTTAGTTAAAAATATTCTACAGACAAAAGGAACAGAAGTGTTCGATATTTCTCCTGAGGAAACCGTTTACCGTGCCATCGAGAAAATGGCCGATAAAAACATTGGTGCCCTGCTTGTAATTGAAGATGGTAATTTATTGGGTATTATTACTGAGCGGGATTATCGCAACCGTGTTATTCTAGAAGGGCGCACTTCAAAGGAAACAAAAGTACGCGAAATCATGAGCACGAATCTATACTGCGTAAAACCTACCGAAAAGGTGGAGACGTGTATGGCCCTTATGACCGAGCAAAAAGTCCGTCACTTACCGGTTGTAGAAAGTGAAAAACTGAAAGGGATTGTCTCAATCGGCGACTTAGTAAAGGCTGTAATTACAAAGCAAAAAGTTGAAATACACAATTTGCGTGATTACATCAGTGGCACTTATCCAGGCTAGGTTGGTTTATTTTTCTTCTGGGCAGCGGATGACAAATCCCTTCTTGCGGATGGTTTCTATATAAGTTTCTTCGCTATGCTCCCGTATTTTCTTGCGTAGGTAACTTATATAAACGTTGATGTAATTCGTCTGCGTGTCGAAATGAATGTCCCAAACATTTTCGGCGATTTCCTCTTGTGAAACTGTTTTATTCTTCTTTTTAAGCAAATATACAAGCAGATTGAACTCATTATTGGTCAGATCAACCTCATTGCCGTTTACCTTAAAAGTACGCGATATAATATCTACATAAAGCTCACCACACTGCAGTGTTTCTTTATTGCTTTGTCCGTTGGTTCGTCTGCTGATAGCGTCAATGCGTGCCGTAAGCTCCGAAGTATCGAAAGGCTTGGTCAGATAGTCATCCGCACCAATTTGCAGGCATTTTACTTTCACATTGGTTTCTTGCTCCGCAGATAACACCAATATAGGTGTGGTGAGATTGTCATCGCGCATTCGCTTGCAAATTTCATAACCATCTCCATCTGGTAAACCCAGATCCAGTATGATCATATCGTGCGAATTACTTAGCGCCAGCTTCTGACCGTCTTTCGCAGTTTGCGCCAGCTTCACGTCATGTTTCTTTTTTTCGAGAACAATTTTAATCAAGGTCTGTACAGTAGGATCATCCTCGATTACCAATATTTTCATAATTAAGATTTTAGATTGTACCTGTTACGCTCTCCCCTTGTACCCAAGTATTAATTTTTTTTAATAATAACGATATAAACTTAAATATGCTAAACTTCATTTTCGGTTTCCCTTTGCACATATCCTTGCTGCAAAAACCACTCTTTAGCCTTGTCTATGTATGCTGCAGATAAGCGGTGCCCCTCTTCTATCATGCTATAATGAACAGATGCTCCCAATGTGCGTAATTCTTCAGCACTATCCTTGGCTCGTTTATTCGAAACCGATTGGTCTTTATTGCCGTGTAAAGCCAGAACGTTCAAATTATTGTAGGATTGATTGATAAAGTATTCGGTTTTAATACGCCCACCAATAACGGCAAGATCATCAACCAAATTCGACCGCGACAACGCAAAATGACCGGCCAAATATCCGCCCATAGAGTAACCCAGTATCGCACAACGTTGAATTTCTTTATCCGAAGTGGCCTGCATGATCACATTCTCAATAAACTTTGAACTTTTTTCAAGTGACTGACTGAACTGTTCTTGCCTACCATCATACAGATACCATGCCCGCCCCCATTGTTCAACATTACGACGGTGTTTTTCATCATAAATTGGATAGGGACCTTGAATAAATAAGTGAAATGCGTCTATGGATAAAAATGGGCTAAATTTCTTTTCAAAGTAAGCGATATTCTGTTTATAGCCGTGTAAATAAACGATCAGTTTATCCGCTGCCCCGGTTTTAATTAGTTTAAACGGAACTTCTATTGTGAATGGTGCCGTTTCTATTTGTTCATTTAATGTCATATCAAAAATGAAATTAGCATCCGATCAGCAAATATAATAAACCGTGAATAGAATTTTAATTAAACACGGCGAAATATAGGCTGTCAGTTGTTAAGAATTTTAACGTATTAAACCTTTTTTTCTTTTGCCTTTTGGACTGCTTCTCTGTTACTTTATTGCAAAACAAATTTACGATAAAAACGAGATACCAATGGCTGAAATCCGCTCAAACTGGACAAAACAAGAAATTACAGATCTTTATCATACGCCCCTTCTCGAGTTAATTTATCAAGCTGCTTCCGTGCATCGTGATCATCATGACACGGGCGAAGTACAGGTTTGCACCTTGCTTTCCATTAAAACCGGAGGTTGTCCGGAAGACTGTGCTTACTGCCCGCAAAGTGCCCATAATAACACAGAGGTGGAGCCGGGAAAAATGCTGGATTCCGAAGAAATTCTAGGAGCTGCAAAAAAAGCCAAAGAAGCTGGCAGCACGCGCTTCTGCATGGGTGCCGCATGGCGTAACGCTCGAAAAACAAAAGATTTTGACCGCGTTATCGAAATGGTGAAAGAAATCACCGAAATGGATATGGAAGTTTGCTGTACGCTGGGCATGCTAACTGATGAACAGGCAGAGAAATTAAAAGAAGCCGGCCTTTATGCATACAACCATAACCTAGACAGCAGCGAAGATTTCTATAATCGTATTATCTCTACCCGGACTTACGAGGATCGGCTTGATACGCTTCAAACTGTACGAGATAACGATATTAGTGTATGCTGCGGCGGTATTATCGGGATGGGTGAAACTGATGAAGACCGGATTGAACTTATTCATAACCTTTCCACCATGCCGCAACACCCGGAATCAGTACCGATTAACGCACTCATAGCCGTTGAAGGTACGCCCATGGAAAATCAACCCAAAGTGCCCTGGTATGATATGGCGCGTATGATTGCAACTGCCCGCATTACTATGCCTGATTCCATGGTTCGCCTTTCGGCCGGTCGCGTTAATATGAGCATGGAAGAGCAGGCCCATTGCTTTATGGCGGGAGCAAATTCAATATTTACCGGTGAAAAATTACTCACCACCGATAATAATGATCTTGATGAAGATAAACGGATGTTTGATATACTTGGCCTGGAGCCACGTGAAGCTTTCAAAAATGCAAAGCAGGAACACGTACCTGAAACGGTAGAGGCTGCAGAATAATCATATTTACACATATCCCGGTGTAATCCCGGGATATATGATATTTTCAGAAGCTTAATACAAACTAATCTGCTACGCCCTACACGAAGTAAATTTTTGCTAATTCAAGTCTATATAAAATTGCTCTAACTGGCACCAAATTAGCAGCCTATCCTATTAAAGCTCTTCTCTACGTTGCTTGAATGGGAATTTTAAAGTTCGTCCAGTAGTTCTTGAGTTTTATTATACATCTCCGCCAACTGCTGTTTTGTAGTGCAATACGGAGGCATGTAATAAAGCACATTGCCCAGTGGACGAATAAGCACGCCTTTTTCTACTGATCGTTTTTTTATGATATCAGTTACCGAATGCAGGTAACTTTCATCCCCTCCCGTTCCGATCGTAAATGCGGCGATTGTTCCTTTGATGCGTGGATTTTGAACCAATGGGTGGCTGCTCAATTCACGCATGAACTCACTATGCCACTGCTCCATGCCTTGATAAATTGGTTCAAACTCATCGAGTAATTCAAATGATGCTAAAGCAGCTGCACAACCCAGCGGATTGGCGGTATAACTGTGACCGTGCCAGAGTGTCTTCATAGGGTCCGCACTGTTAAATGTTTCATATACCTTGCCTGTGCAGACGGTTACTGAAAGCGGCAGAAATCCACCTGTAAGGCCTTTGGAAAGGCAAATGATGTCAGGCTCCACCGCTGCCCTGTCGGAAGCAAACCGGGCGCCTGTACGCCCAAAACCGGTCATCACTTCGTCAAATAACAGCAGCGTATTATGTGTACGGCATAAGGCTTCAACTTTCTGTATAAACGATTCTCGGCACATCCGCATACCGCCGGCGCCCTGCACCAGCGGCTCCATCATTACACCGGCATATTTTTCGGGATCATTCGCGAGCATTTCCTCGAGTCTATTGAGTACAGTCTGCTCTTTGGTATCAATTTGTTCGTCATTTATCCACGTGTGCGGGTATGGGAGAAATTCTACATCGAACAGCAACTCCTTAAACACCTCGGTAAAAATAGAACGGCTGCCCGCCGACATTGCCCCGAAGGTATCACCATGATAGGCCCCTTCAAAACAGATGAAGGTTTGGCGCTTTTGGCCTTTGTTTTTCCAGTACTGAAAGGCCATTTTCATTGCCACTTCAACTGCCGTTGACCCATTATCGGAATAAAACACTCTGCTCAAGTCGCCCGGGAGCATTTGGGCTAACTGCTCGGCAACTTGTTCAGCAGGATCGTGAGTAAAATCAGCAAAAATGACCTGTTCAAGTTTCTCAGCCTGCTGTGCAATTGCCTGACTCACTTTGGGATGCGCATGCCCAAATAAATTTACCCACCAGCTTGAAATGCAATCCATAATACGCCGACCGTCTTCAAGTTCCAGCCAAAGCCCATCCCCTTTTACCACTTTAAGCGGTTTAGGGGTATCTTTTTGTATCGAAAAAGGATGCCAAACATTGGGATGAAAATTATTCATGAAATAAATTTACGGTGAGAAATAGTACTCAAAAGCATGCTTAAGCGTCAATGGAGAAAGTTCGGGAAATTCATCTATTTCAGCCACTACAGAAGTGTCTCCATAGTGTTCTATAGCTTTTCTGTTGCTTTCGTTTTCGGTTCCGTTCATTACCACACCAAGAATTGGTATATCGCGCTTGCGCAGCGCTTCAATAGTTAACAAAGTGTGATTAAGCGTTCCTAGACCACTCCGCGCGACGATTAAAGCTGGTATGTCAAGCTGGGAAATAAGATCTACAATCATATACTTTTCATTGAGCGGCACATGTATGCCGCCTGCGCCCTCAATTACTAAATGTCGGGTCTCATAATCGGGCATTGCAAACGCATCCATCTCTATCTCTACATCATCAATTGCAGCTGATGCGTGGGGTGAAAGCGGCTCGGTTAATCGATAGGCTTCATCTATAAAATGATTTGCTGGCAAACCGGTCATCCGTTGTACAGCCTCTGTGTCAGTTTCTTCATGCAGCCCCGATTGGACAGGCTTCCAGTAAGTTGCTTCAAGGCCTTTGGTAAACATAGCGGAAACAACGGTTTTACCGATGCCGGTATCCGTGCCCGTTACGAAAAAAGCCCTTGGAAAGTGCTCTTTTGTCATCATACCTATTCTTTAGACCATATTTTTCTTCACAGCTATAAATACCACGTGCCAGCTAACCGTTATATCTCCATCCTGCTGGCTATCCCAATGCTCTATTAGCATTTTCATTTCACGCGCGTTTAATGGGCGACCTTCAATCTGTTGGCCAGCTCCAATTTTTTTTAAGTGCCGGAAGAAATCGGCGGCACTAGCAAACGACTGCGTAATCGTGTCTTCGTAATAATCTACCTGCGTGATCTCAGATGAGAGTTTTACCACCATTTCCTCGGTATCGGGCAACGAATTACCTGTATAGGGAAGTCCCAGCGTTTTAGCATGCTGCTTCCATTCGGGGAAGCTCTCGTGTCCCGGAAATGCGGCAAGAAGCAACCCGCCAGGTTTTGTAACTTCCAACCACTGCCCCAGGGTATATCCGGGATGCTTGAACCATTGAGACACAAAACTGCTTATTGTCATGGCATAAGTTTCCTCCTCAACTGGAATAGATTCTGCGTCCAGTAAATCGAAAGTGACATTATCCAGATCGCCAATATTTTTTTTGCAGGCATTGAGCATTCCTTCGGCGGCATCTGTGATGATTAGCGGACGTTCCGGAAAAAGATTAATTAACCCTTGACTTGTAAACCCTGTTCCACAGCCCAACTCCAAAATGGGCCCGGGGGGCAAAATTTCCTTCCATGGCTTTAGCGATGCCAGCAAACGTTCAGCCACCTGCCGCTGTACAGTTGCGTGCTGATGGTAAGCTTCTGCCGCCTGGCTAAAATTAGCTATCTCAGATTTTTGGGGTGATACCGTTTCCAAGAAAACGTATTACTTATTTAAGCGTTCTATTTCAGGTACAATTAAATCCCAACATTTTTGCGCGTGTGTAACCGGCAGTGCATGGCCGCTGTTTTTAATTTCATAGTACTTCGATTGCTCACCGAATTGTTCATGCAGGGCTCTGCCCTTTTCTTTGGGCACAATGGCGTCATCGGCGCCTTGGAATATACAAACCTTAGCTGATTTATTAAGGTCAGCAAGTGATCGATCTGCGCGATCCAGCCACCGTAAATCCTTTAGTAATAAATCTTGATTAAAATCTGATTGCGGTAAATCATAGGATCGTTCAGGGTGAAATACGTTTCGGTAAAATGCTTTCAAAACATTCTCGGGTTGATCAGAAAACCGGCTGAGCATTTCGTTAAGCACCATTTTAGAACGGCGTCTGAATTGGGCAAGCTGGGGATGAAAGGTCAAAAAACCGGAAATAATTACTAACAAATCTGCATCTTCAAAAAAGGATTCTTCACAAAGGTGCAA
>NNSL01000492.1 GCA_003123965.1 Balneolaceae bacterium SMO_bin1 | reverse complement strand
ATAGTAGGCCCGAACGGAGCCGGAAAATCAACTTTTGTGCGCATCATTGCCGGTCATGAGCCCATCGATTCCGGGCGTCGGGAGCTGGGCCATAATGTTACCGTTTCGTACTTTGCACAGCACCAGGCCGATGAGCTCGACCTCTCCAAAACGGCCTTCGAGATAATGCGCACCGCCGCACCCATGGCCACCGAAACGCGCATCCGTACTATTTTGGGGTGCTTTCTGTTTCAAGGTGAGGATGTCTTCAAAAAAGTATCTGTGCTTTCGGGCGGGGAAAAAAGCAGGCTGGCGCTGGCTCGCATGCTGCTCTCACCGGCCAACTTTCTCATCTTTGATGAGCCTACCAATCACCTGGATATGCAGTCGAAAGAAATTCTGCAGCAGGCCCTTCAGCAGTATGAAGGCACTTATGTAATTGTATCGCACGATGTTGATTTCCTTGATCCCATTGTAAACAAGGTGCTGGAGGTACAGCCCGAGAAAACCAAGACCTACCTGGGAAATGTTTCTTATTACTTGGAAAAAAAGAAAGAGCAGGAAGAACAAAAGCAAGAATCCTCGTCATCATCCGACACATCAACAAGCAATGGAAATTCAATTTCGCGCAAAGAAGAACGGCGCATTGAAGCCCAGCTGCGGCAGGAGAAATCAAAGAAATTAAAGCCCTTTAAAAAGGAGTTTGAGCAAAAGGAGGCCATAATCGAAAAGCTGGAAGCCCGCAAAAGTGAAATCGAAGAGGCTATGGCCGAGCCGGACTTTTATGACGACTCTGAAGAAGTAAAAGAAATTAGCATGGAGTATGACAAGCTAAAAGCCGAGCTGGTGGAAAAGTACGCCCGCTGGGAAGAGCTGGCCGAAAAAATTGCAGACATCGAGGAAGAGTTCAGTCCTGACTCTTGAGTGTTGAGTCATGAGTGAGCAGTATTTGCTCAAGACTCATGACACACCACTACCACCTATTTAGCGAAGATTTGCTCTTTGTTTTTAAACGCCTTGAATTCCAGGGCATTTCCACTCGGGTCAAGAAAGAACATGGTAGCCTGCTCACCCGGTTTACCTTCAAACCGCACGTAGGGCTCAATCACAAATTCAACGTCTTCCCCTTTCAAGCGATCGGCCAGTGCCTCCCATTCATCCCATTCCAGAATCAAACCAAAATGTTTGGCCGGCACTTCGTGTCCGTCTACTTCGTTTGTGCTAGATTTTCCGGCTTCTTCCGGGCTGAGGTGCGCCACAACTTGGTGGCCCCAAAAGTTAAAATCGATCCACGTGTCCGAGCTGCGGCCGGTTTCGCAGCCCAGCACATCGCGATAAAAATACAACGTTTCTTCAATGTCTGCGACCGGAAAAGCAAGGTGAAATGGCTGAATTTTACTGGTACTCATAACTATAGGTTTGATTCAAAATTTTGAATTAAAATAAGTAAAAGCTGTTTGAGGCCGAAATTAAAACTTGTTACTATATGCTATTGTTTAATGAACTTAGCAATGTTATTTAGAAAGAAACTTTGGAACATACTTGTTCTTTTAAACCCTCTTACTTGTTCACGATATCGACCTTGCGTTTTGTATCAATTTACATTGAACCTTAATCTAAACGGAAATCTATTATGAAATTATTAAACTTATTCACAGTAGCCGGAGTAGCCTTAATGCTGCTTATTGCTGGATGTGCTGAACCCGGCACCAATGGCGATGAAGAGAACGGCATGAATGATGAAAGCACGCAAATGCAAGATACTACTGAGAATGTCACCACGGCCATGGCCGTAATCAACCCAACCCAGGGCAACGATGCACGCGGAACAGTAACCTTTACCAAAGGAATGGATGGCGTTCAGGTTGAAGCCGAATTTTCTGGCTTACCGGAAGGCCCCCATGCTTTTCACGTGCACCTTTACGGCGACTGCAGTGCGGATGACGGCACCTCGGCCGGCACGCACTTCAACTTCATTGGCAGCTCTACCAATCCCCCTGCCGATATTGACCGCATTACAGGTAACCTTGGTGATGCCGTAGCTGGTGCTGACGGGAACGCTACCGCTGATACAACCATCAGTAATATTAAGATGAGCGGTCCAAAATCGATTATTGGCCGCTCTGTTATCATACATGCCAGTGCCAATGATCCGAGCCAGCCGCCAATTGGCGCGGCCGGTTCACGCTTGGGTTGTGGCGTGATTGGCATTGCGGAGACTGGCAACGGACAGAATATGAACAATGGCAATATGTAAACACTAACCAGAAAATTTGCTTGATGGATGTCCGGTTGTCGATAAAAGGCAATCGGACTTTTTTTATGAATACATTTTAGTGTTTTTCTCCTATACGAAGTCTATTTTAGCAATGATTCGTTCTCAAGCCATACCCATTCAAATTACAATGCTGGAATTATGAAATCATTATTTTCACTCATCCTATTAATTGGCATATTCACTCAACCCATTGCTGCACAGAATAATGCACTGTCAGGCAAGTGGGAAGGCCAGATCACAGTGCAAGGCCAACAGCTGAAAATAAATACCAGCTTCAACCAAGAGTCCGGCAGCTACAGCGGCACTATCGACATTCCGCAGCAGATGGCTATGGGACTACCACTAAAGAACATAGAAATAACTCAGACCGATTCTGTTTTCTTTGAATTTGAAGCCGGCCCGGGGAGCATCGCCTCATTTAAAGGGATGATAAAAGATGATTCCCGAATTGAAGGTACGTTCCATCAGCGCGGCATGCAGTTTCCATTTGAGCTGGAGCGGGTGCAGCAGAACAAACCCCAGCCGGAAAATGAACCAGAGCGCGCCCCTGCATATAACAGCGAAGAAATGGTCATCAAAAATGACTCCATTGCAATTGGCGGTACGCTCACATGGCCCCAAAACATGCAAGCCAATCAATTGGTGATTATGATCTCCGGAAGCGGTGCCCAAGATCGGGACGAGAGTCTGCCCGGCGTTACCAGCTTCCGTCCTTTTGCCGAGCTGGCCGATTCGCTCACCGCCCGCGGCATCGCCACCTTTCGGTACGATGACCGAGGCGTGGGTCAATCAACCGGCAATTTTGCTAATGCCACCCTTGGCATGCTCGCATCCGATGTGGAAGCAATCATCAATGAATTCACCAATTCCAGCGGGCAGCAATTTGATGAAATCGTGCTGCTCGGCCATAGTCAGGGCGGCGTTGTGGCCGGGAAAGTAGCGGCTCAAAACCCGGCGGTAGACAAGCTGATACTCATGGCCTCAACCGGGGTACCGCTTAAAGAGCTGCTCCGCTTCCAGATTGAGCAGGCTTTTGCACCGGCCAACGTAGATTCAGCGCTGGTTGAAAAAGAAATAACCGCACGTGAAAACTTGATGCAGGCCATTGCTGACGGAGAAAACCTGGAGCAGGCTCAGGAAACGTATCGCCAGCGTTTTATTGACATACAAATTGCTGCGGGCATGAATCCAGATCAAGCCGAAGCAGTAGCCAATCGACAGGTTATGCAACTAACGGCTACCTTTGAAACACCCCAAATGCAATCGCTGCTGTTTTACGATCCCACACAAGATTTGCAGCAGCTTGATATTCCCGTGCTTGTCCTTTTCGGCGGTAAAGACAGCCAGGTGCCCGCCGGCATGAATCGCCCGCCGATTGAACAGGCCCTGAATCAAGCCGATGCCCCCCACCGCATAGAGGTATTAGAAGATGCAAATCACTTATTCCAACGCGCTGAAACCGGGCAGGTTCAGGAGTATGCCAATCTGGAATCACAATTCATCAATGGCTTTATACCACTGCTGGATGAGTGGATAAGCAAATAGATTTCAACGCAATATCAGCCGGCAATAAAAAAAGAGCCTGCATAAACAGGCTCTTATGAAATGATGTATAGATTTTAAGCTTACTTAGGTTTAATTGACTTTAAACGAAACTTTGGCATTTACGGCGTACGATATCACCTGGTTGTTTTCCACGTTCGCGTTCATCTCTTTCACGTACACCGATTCAATATTATCTACTGATTTCGATGCTTCGGCTACGGCATTCTGTACCGCTTCATCGAAACTGTTTTCTGATTCTGCTATCACTTCTATTACTTTTACTACACCCATAACTAAAATAATTTTTTAGCATTTCAGTGTGAGTGCTTTAAACAAATGTCCCGCGGATGATGTTTCAACCTAACTTTCAGGCGTCCAACTTTCCATTTTCTCTTCAATAACCTCGCGCAGCTTGCTCACCGGCACGCGGTCCTGCGTCATATCATCGCGGTAGCGAATGGTCACCGTATCTTCGCCCTCCGATTCCACGCCGTCAAAATCTACAGTGATGCAAAACGGGGTGCCCGCTTCATCCTGGCGGCGATACCGTTTGCCGATGGAGCCGGACTCATCGTACAGCACCTTGTAATCCTCGCGCAGATCTTCTTCAATTTTATGCGCCAGGTCCTGCAGCTTATCTTTTTTGATAAGCGGAAAAATGCCAATTTTGGTCGGCGCCAGCTTCGGGTTGATTTTCAGTACCGTGCGTGTATCGCCGTCCACCTCTTCCTCGCGGTAGGCATCGCAAAGCACCATCAGCACCGCGCGGTCCAGGCCAATGGATGTTTCAACAACGTATGGCGTATAGCGCTTTTGCTGCTGCTGATCGTAAAACTCCAGCTTTTTGCCCGAATGCTCCATGTGCTGGCTCAGGTCAAAATCGGTACGATTATGCACCCCCTCAACTTCTTGCCAGCCAATGGGATATTCGTATTGAATATCGGCCGCCGCTTCGGCGTAGTGGGCCAGCTTATCTTCAGGGTGATCTTCTACACGCAGTTTTTCGGGACGAATGCCCAGCTCTTTATGCCAGTCAACGCGCTCCTCGAGCCAGTTTTTATATGCTTCAATATCGGTACCGGGCTCCACAAAATATTGCATCTCCATCTGCTCAAATTCGCGCATGCGAAATACAAACTGCCGCGCTACAACTTCATTTCGGAAAGCTTTGCCAACCTGCGCAATGCCGAACGGAATCTGCTGGCGGGCAGTATCCATCACGTTCTTAAAATTTACGAAAATGCCCTGGGCCGTTTCGGGGCGCAGGTACACGGCGTCATCTTCCTCGCTGGCTGATGATGTCGCTCCAAATTGCGTTTTAAACATCAGGTTAAACTGACGTACTTCGGTCCACTCAAATGCTCCAGATTCGGGCGCACGGATTTCGTGCTCCATGATAATGTCGTGCAGATCTTCGCACAATCCCTTGCGCGAACCGGCCGTATCAAGTAATGCTTTCAATTCACCTGCTTCTTCCTCTTTACCCTTATCGCGCAGCTTGGCAATTTCCTGCTCAATCAGCATATCGGCGCGGTAGCGTTTGTTCGACTGCTTGTCGTCAATCATCGGATCGTTGAAGCCCTCCACGTGACCGCTGGCTTTCCACACGTTAGGATGCATAAAAATGGCTGAATCAACCCCCACGATATTCGAATGGCGGCGCGTCATGGCATTCCACCAATGGTCGCGGATATTACGTTTTAGCTCTACGCCGAGCGGACCGTAATCGTAGGTAGCTCCCAGGCCACCGTAAATTTCAGATGATTGAAAAATAAAACCACGCGCTTTTGCGAGTGAAACGATTTGATCCAGGTTTTCAAGTTCTGTTACAGCCATTTGATAAATGAAGTCGTTTAAATTTCAAAATTTTGTAAAGCCAAAGATAGGGAAAATTGACCCTTTAATTAATAACCGATTTATGGGTATCTTCTTTCTCCAAAATTAAACCTTAAGCTCCTGTTCGTACTATGGGGCTCAAAGAAAAAAATGTAGCAATGCACTCGTTAAATGTTGGAATTCTAGGCGCCACCGGTGCCGTCGGTCAAAAATTTATACGCTTACTTGATCATCACCCTTGGTTTACTATTACTGTGCTTGGCGCATCCGAACGTTCAGCTGGCAAGCCCTACCAAGAAGCTGCCCACTGGATTGAACCTACCGAAATGCCAAGTGATGTTCGGGATATTGAAGTTACAGAGTGCGACCCGGCTCATTTCAAAAACGTAGACTTTGTGTTTTCGGGACTGGACTCCTCGGTTGCCACTGAAATTGAGCGCAGTTTCGCCGAGGCGGGAATTCCCGTTATATCAAACGCTAAAAACTACCGCATGGATGAGTCGGTACCGCTGCTCATCCCTGAAATCAACCCCGAGCACATTGGGTTAATTGATTCACAGAGATTTACCAGTGATGGCAGCGGCTGGATTGTCACCAATCCCAACTGTGTGTGCGTGCCGCTGGCAATGTCGCTGCGCCCTTTTTACGACGCCTTTGGCATTGATTCTGTCGTGGTCACCTCCATGCAGGCCACCTCGGGCGCCGGTTATCCGGGTGTTGCCAGCCTCGATATCTTGGGCAATGTAGTGCCGTTTATTGGCGGAGAGGAAGACAAAGTGGAAACCGAGCCGCTTAAAATACTCGGAGCATGGGATGAGTCCTCAAATAAAATCAACAAGGCCAGTTTTCCCGTTCAGGCCACAGCGGTGCGCGTGCCCACCATTGAAGGGCATTTGCTTTCGGTTTCGGTTAAATTGCAAAATCCGCCTGCGGATATTGTTTCATTTCAACAAGTGATAGCCGATTGGGTTAACCCGATTGCTAGCCTTGAACTGCCGTCTGCACCCGATGTTCCCATTCATTTGCATCAGGATCCCCGGTTTCCGCAGCCGCGGCTCCACGCTGATCGCGAAAACGGCATGCAGCTGGGTATCGGGCGACTCAGAAAAGATGCAGTGAATGATATTTCTTACTTAGCGCTGGCGCATAACACCATTCGTGGTGCGGCCGGTGGGGCTATTTTAAATGCCGAGTTGCTTGCCGAGAAGGGATACCTGAAGTAAACGAGGTGCTTGGTCATTCGATCGCTACGAAGAATGATCTTCATCAAGCTGCTCTAACTTATTTTCGGAGAGATGCATGCGGGCCCGTGATATGAGGCTTTGTGCAGCTTCGCGATTTTTTCGCTTCACTTTCAGCTCGCACGTGGCTATTTCGGTGCCTGGAACTTCTTCAAAAACCTTCATCGAAACGCCTTCCATTATAATCTTATCGCTGAACCAACCTTTTTTATAGCGTATTGAATTGAGATCACTATAGGGTATCCGAATGGATTCTACTCCATTTTTAAATACGCCTAAAAGTGACACTTCAAACTCCATTTCAAGTCCGCGCTCCCAGAGTTTAATCAACCCCTGTGCCTGTTTAAAACCGTGACTGATTTCAGGAATTTCGAATGGAACCGGGGTATTTGTGCCTGCGACCATAATGTTTAACTAGAGGTTTGACTGACTGCAAAAAATATAAGAAAAAATGTAAGGTTTGCCATTTACTTTTGTCTTAATGATAGCACAATAGCAGTGCTTGCAACAATGACCTAAAGGTGGCAATGAGGTTGATCCCTTGTTGCCACGTATCCGTTCACCCAGAAATACTTGCAGTTATTTAAAAACAGTAGTATTCTGCCCGCTCAAAATATTCCGGGATGAATACCTCTCTTACTTCATGCGCACTATACTTTTAACAGTACTGCTATGCACCTGTTGGGGTGTTAGCTTGGCTTTTTCACAGACCGTAATTATTAACGATGATTTCAGCGATGGCGACTTCACGGCAGGCCCGTCGTGGACTGACCCGGAGGCGAAACACATCATCAACGGCTCAAACCGGTTGCAGCTTGATGCACCCGCCGAAACGGATGAGGCGATCATCACCACAACTTCCAGCGCAGTTTACGGTGAATGGGAAGCACTCATTCGGCTCGACTTTAACCCCTCCGGCAGTAACCTGGCAAAATATTATCTCATTGCCGACAGCCAAGATCTTAAAGGAGACCTCAACGGCTACTATGTATTAATTGGTGATACAGAAAATGAAATCAGCTTATACCGGCAGGATGGCGGCAGCAGCACCAAAATTATTGACGGAGCCGATGACCTTGTTGATACCGATCCCGTAACGGTACGGATTCGTGCAATCCGCGATACAGATGGAAACTGGGAGCTTTTTGCCGATGCAACCGGCGGCAGCAACTTTACCTCACAAGGCACGGTCAATGATCTTACCTATACCGAAAGCAGTCACATAGGCTTTTTAAGTGACTATACCAGCACGCGATCAAAATTATTTGAATATGATGATGTGGTCGTACAGGTCACCACCGCTTCGCATTCAAATATCAGTCTGCCGGATAACAGCACTA
>NNSL01000387.1 GCA_003123965.1 Balneolaceae bacterium SMO_bin1 | reverse complement strand
GCGATCGAAGTCACCGGGCAAGCCAAGTAAATCTAATACTTTCATCAAATACTCCGTGATTCTCATCGTGGTGAATGTTGTAAATTACTTCACTTCCTTCAAATAAATCTTCATTGCTGTATACCTGCTTTACCAACAGCGGGATGAGGCCGGAGGCCCAGTCGTGGCAGTGAATGATGTCGGGCTTCCAACCCAGCTTCATTACGGTTTCGAGTACACCTTTATTATAGAACACCAAGCGCTCGTCGTTATCGTCAAAATGTTCCCCGGAGTCGGGATCCATAAACAGGGCCTTGCGGCCGAAATATTTATCACTATCTAAAAAATAGACCTGAAGCTTTGCATTAGGGATGCTGGCTACTTTTATGCGCATGGTTTCCACGCTTTCGCCCACTTCTACTTCTATGCCCGATAGTCGAATTACCTCGTGCAGGCGATTGCGTCGATCATTAATAGTGCCGAATTTGGGTAGCAAAATACGAATTTCAAACCCCTTGTCCTGCAGCGATGCCGGCAAAAACCGGAGCAAATCAGCCGTGTGAGTCATGCGGGCAAATGGAGAGATTTCGGCGGCGGCATAGAGTACTTTCATAAATAGATATTGAAACTTCGTTAATATTAATTATTGCTGTCGGGGCTGGCATTTTCTTCTTCGGAGTAGAGCTGGTCCATTTCATCATCAATTGAATAAAAATCGAAGAGAGTATCGCTCCTGAGGCCAAGCCGGAGCGTTTCGAGTGGAATAACCTCTTCGGGATGAATATTTCCCAGATTGACATTACTGCCAAACTTTTTGATGAACCACACTTGCTGTTCTTTTTTAGGTGCTTCAAAAATTAAATCTTCAACGGGAATCTGATCAGCTATTTCATCAATCAGGCCTGACCGTATTTCTCCGTTAGGCCTAAATACGCCTACAGTACCACTTTCACGGGCTTCGCAAATTACCTTCCAGGCGCCGGCTTCAAGCTCAGCACGGATCATCTTCACCCATTTGTAGGGGGGGATGATGTCATCCGGATTTTTACTTCCAATTTCAGAAAGCACGGTAACCTGCTGGCTCATGCGATCAATAATATCAATCTTGCGATTGTCGGAAAGCCAGATTGTTCCGTTCGAAACTTCGGCGTATTCAATATCAAATCGGTTTAAAAGCTCCATGTAGCCGTCCAGCTGGTCGCGCAGCACATACGCCTCAAAAAGCGTACCTCCCAAATATACGGGAATTTCAGCTTCAGAATAGACTGCCAGTTTTCTTCAAGGTTTTGCGTAACGTAACTGGTTCCCCATCCTAATTTAACAATATCGCTGTATTTGGAGGAGGAAGCGCAGAAATCTTCGGCTTGGCGAACGCTTAATCCTTTATCCAAAACCAAGGTAAGTCCTTTCGAGCGCGGTTTTTCGGTACGGTTGGGGAGATTGTTAAGCTTAAAGGCCATTAACCATTTTCATTTTTGAATAAATTAAACGGTCAAAGATACTAAAATGAAGCATGGTAATAAAATTATAAAAACGGTAACCATCGCATACTTTCCGTTTCTGGCAGAAAAATTAGTATGGTTCCAACATCAGACCCTGGAACGGCTGCAGGTTAATTACTCCGTTCTTCACCTCTTCCCTTGTATCTGATTCATCCAACGAACTGGCAAATTTGATAGTATGAGACTTCCCTTGCAGCGCATTATTGCTGTAATTGCTTATGCTGTTATCTGAAAAGTTAAATAAAAATAAAACCTTACTATTATCTTTTACCTGCCTGCTGAAGCAAAACACACCTTCTTCTTTAAGGGACAGGTCAACCCAGCGGAATTGACTTTCTTCATGATCGGTCTGGTAAAGTACCGGCTCTGCCCGGTATAATGATAAGAGGCTGGATAGATACTGTTGTAAATTTTTATGTGGCTGATGTTCTAAAAGCTTCCAAGGTAATTCCCGCGCCTCAGACCATTCATCAGGAACAGCCAGCTCGCTGCCCATAAATAATAATTTCTTACCGGGGCAGGCTATCATGTATAAATATAACAACCGCAGCTGATCGAACTTTTCAGCTGGGCTACCCGGCATTTTTGACCAAAGCGATTTTTTGAGGTGAACCACTTCATCATGGGATAGAGGTAAAATAAACTGTTCGCTGAAGGCATAGCTGCGTGGAAATGTAATGCTGTAACTTTCTCCGCCCCGCTTATCAGCAGCCTGTTGAAAGTAATGAAGTGTATCGTTCATCCAGCCCATATTCCATTTGTAATCAAACCCAAGCCCACCATCGGAAACCGGCTGCGTAACCCGCGCCCATGCTGTAGATTCTTCCGCAATTCTAAGTACGCTGGGCAACAGGCTGGCTGCCAGGTCGTTCAAATCTTGCAGAAAGGCAACAGCATCAAGATTTTTATTCCCGCCAAATTTATTCGGCAGCCATTCACCTTCTTCCTTGGAGTAATCGAGGTAGAGCATAGAAGCCACCGCATCAAACCTGAAGCCGTCAATATGGTATTTATTGCTCCAGTAAAAGAAGTTTGAAAGCAGAAAATTGCGCACACCAGGTTTCCCTAAATCAAAATTATGGGTATCCCAGTCGGCATGCTCCCGTCGGCGCTCATCCTGATGCTCGTAAAGCGGAGTACCGTCGAAATATCGGAGCCCGTGCTCATCTTTAGGAAAGTGGCCGGGCACCCAGTCCAAAATCACCCCGATGCCGGCGGTGTGGCAGGCATCTACAAAAGCCATTAGATCTTCGGGTTTTCCATAACGCGAAGTGGGAGCAAAAAACCCTGTTACCTGGTACCCCCACGATGGCCCGTACGGATGCTCCATAACGGGCATCAGTTCTATGTGGGTGAACCCCATTTCCTTAACATAGGGAACCAATTCTTTGGCAAGCTGGCGATATGTTAATGGCTGACCATTGTTGTTGTGCTTCCAGGAGCCGAGGTGAACTTCATAAATGCTCATGGGCTGGCTAGGCTGCTGGTACTCTTGGCGGCGGTTCATCCATTCCTCATCAGACCAGTTAAAGCTGGGCAATTGGTATAAAATGGAGGCATGATGGGAGCCCTGCTCGGCAAAAAAGGCATACGGATCGGATTTTAAGACCGTTTTACCCTCGGGACCTGTGACCGCATATTTGTAACGCTGCCCCAGCTCTGCGTTGGCTACAGTGCCATACCAACAGCCCATTTCCTGGTGGAGTGCCAACTGATGTGCACCCTGTTTCCAATTGTTAAAATCACCAACTACATCAATACTTTGAGCATGGGGAGCCCACACACAAAATTGCATGCCTTCTTCTGCAGGATGAGCGCCCAGAAAGGTATGAGCATCATTGCAAATACCTTGTTTCCAAGGTTGTAACTTATTGTTGAGCAGCTTCATAAGCGATATTTCTAGACACAATGCGCAAAAAACTGCAACAATGTTTAGTTGTTAACGTAATAGGGGATAGCTTGCAAAGATTAGTGATTTGTTGGTGCAAAACATACCCAATATTAAGCCCCGATCTGATTCATCGGGGCTTTCTTTTTTAGGTCCCTTATTATGGGAAAATGCCCATGTGTTCGTAAATAACACCGATCTTATCAATTGCACTAAGAAAGGCGGCTTCACGCAGATCGATATCGTGAATTTTGCGCAATTCATTTATTTGATTATACGCCACAACCATGGTTTCCTCCAGTCCCGAATCTACCAATTCGGCTTCTCCGGCTCCACTGGCCAGTACTTCAAGCTCTTCTTCAGAAAATGAACGATCAGAGATATTTTCAATTACACTTAAGATCTTGCGGTAACTGTTTTCTTCAGCCCGTTTTTCCAAGCGGCCAAAACGCACGTGCGACAGGTTTTTGAGCCATTCAAAGTATGAAACGGTTACCCCGCCGGCATTCAAATAATTATCTGGAATAATGAGGCATCCTTTTTCTTTCAGGATTTTATGGGCGGCAGCCGTAGTGGGTCCATTGGCGGCTTCACCCAGTATTTTGGCCTTTATATTCGGAGCATTTTTTTCGTTGATCTGATTTTCGAGTGCCGCTGGAATTAAAATATCACATTCCTCCTCGAGAACAGCGGTATTGCTCTGCATTTCTTTTGTGTTTTCAAAGCCCAGGATGGAGCCGGTTTCATCGCGATATTCCACCAGCTTTTCCAGATCAATGCCGTCTGCATCATAAATTGAGCCTTCAATTTCGGCAACGCCCACCATTTTGGCGCCACCCTCAATCATATATTTTGCGGCATGGTATCCTACATTACCAAGACCCTGTACTACAAATGTTTTCCCGGGCAATCCCGGCTCAAGGCCCATTTCCTCCATATCTTCCTTATTCTGGCAGGCTTCCCGAATACCAAAATAAACTCCGCGACCAGTAGCTTCCGTACGGCCGCGAATACCACCCATCGGCACCGGCTTGCCTGTTACACAAGCTTCACTGTTAATATTATTTGAGAGCTGCCGATAGGTATCGAGGATCCATCCCATTTCCCTGGCGCCCGTAGCGTAATCAGGGGCGGGCACATCCGAACCGGGGCCTATAAAATCTTTCTTAATTAACTCGTAGGTATACCGGCGGGTGATACGCTCAAGCTCACGTTCAGAGTACTTGGATTTGTCAATTTTTATCCCGCCTTTGGCGCCACCGAAAGGCACATCAACCACAGCACACTTATACGTCATAAGGGCGGCCAAAGCCATTGTTTCATCTTCATTTACCCCCATGCTGAACCGGATACCGCCTTTGGTGGGCAGCTTGTGATGGCTGTGCTCGACCCGCCAGCCATGGATTACCTCAATGGAGCCATCGTCCCGCTCAAGCGGAAATGTAATCTGATACACATTGTTGCAAATTTTAATCTGTGAGAGCAACCCTTTATCAAACCGCGAGTATTTTGCGGCATTGTCAAAGGCTTTATTTACCTGTTCAAAGAATTTATAGTCACTCATAAGTGAGTTTGATTGATTTCAATTTCAAATTTTTGCCGCACACATGCGGCAGTAGAGGCGGATTCTATTAAACGCTGAATTCAGCGGTGTGAATTTTTTTCCAGTCCTGCACATCCCCCTCAGTTCTAATTAAGAGCATGCTATGTACTGGGAAGCTGTCATTTTTCAGCGGGCCGCTGGTATCCACTAGTTTTCGTTTTTCTTTATCATCTACATGGCCGTACATAAGGCTCAGGTGCGGAAAGTAATCTACATCGGTGGTGCAGCCGAACAGCTTTTCGGCGGTTTCTTGCGCATTAATAAATGCGTCGGTTTTCTTTACCCGCACAAAATATGATTGATAAAAGTCGTCGTGATAACCCTTGGTAGTTAATTCTACGGTAAAAGGCTGTAGTGATCCCGCCAAGGTATTGGTGAGCTGAATCAGTTCGGTTTTGCCGCGCCTGAGGCCGCTCAGCAATGTAATATGGGGCTCAAAAAGAGGAGTATCGTACTTTTCACTCAGCGATTTTATCCGCTGCTTCAATTCAAATGCGGCATCGCCAAAGGGACGTAACCACAAGGCATGTTTTTGCGCATCGGCCATAAGATTGAATCTCAGTTAGTTTAAATTTGACAAGCTAACCTAATGGTGATTTGCCAATCATTCAATTGTTTTTTAAAGCATTTACCACTTTTGATTCTTTGGATCAAAAGTGCCTGTATAATCTGCAATAAAAGAAAAAGCTCCAACGCAGGCCGGAGCTTTTTACGATAAATCATAACTGAAAAAAGGCACTTTAAATCATGTCTTTTTCGGCTTCGTGCGGGTGCTCATCTTCAGCCATAAAAAATACATTGGCCAAAAAGAGAATAGCCATCGTACCCATTAAACCGAGCAACATGCTGCCGGGCATTTGTATTTTTATAGCAATGATACCCACTACAAGGCTTCCCAGCACGCCGCCAATAATATTGGTCATCATGCCAAGGCCGCGCTTTTCGCCAAGGAAAAGTTTTAATATAGACCCGGTTAACATGCCTAAAGTTATCAGCCAAAAAATCGTGGCTCCATCTAATTCGTGCATACCTGAAACGTTTGTTGAATGATTCGAAAATTGTTTCTCTTATTATACGCAGAATGTAGCAATTTTTGAATGCTTTATTTGTGGTGCCTATTTTCCCTTTTTGAAGTAAATTGAGCCTATGCCGCCCGACGTACAAAAAATTATCCACGTTGATATGGATGCCTTTTACGCATCCGTGGAGCAGCGCGATTTTCCCGAATACCGCGGCAAACCCGTTATTGTGGGCGGGTCTCCTGAAGGCCGCGGTGTAGTGGCCGCAGCCAGCTACGAAGTGCGCAAATATGGGGTGCACTCGGCCATGCCGGCAGCCAAAGCAGTACGGCTTTGTCCACAGGCAATTTTTGTGAAACCGCGTTTTGATGTTTACCGCGAGGTTTCCGAGCAGATCCGTGATATCTTTTTCCGCTTCACCGATCTTGTTGAACCCCTTTCGCTTGATGAAGCCTACCTTGACGTTACCGAAAACCATATGAATATACCATCGGCTACGCTTATTGCGCGCGAAATTCGGCGGCTCATAAAAGAAGAAACCGGACTCACCGCTTCAGCGGGCGTAGCGCATAATAAATTTTTGGCCAAGGTGGCATCCGATCTTAATAAACCCGATGGGCTGGCCGTAATCACCCCGGATGAAGCCGAGGAATTCATCGAAAAACTGGATATTCGTGCCTTCCACGGTATTGGCGAAGCCACCGAAGCCAAAATGAAAAAGCTGGGCATTGAAACCGGTAAGGACCTGAAAGAATGGGACGAAATTGATCTGGTTGAACAGTTTGGCAAGGTGGGCATGCATTATTACCGCATTGTGCGAGGCATTGACAAACGAAAGGTAAAGGCGCACCGCATTCGCAAATCCATTGGCAAAGAGCGCACCTTTTCGGAAGACATCGACGACATGGAGTGGATCAGCCATTTTTTAGATGAGCTGGCTGAAAAAATTGCCGCATCTATGAAAGACAAGAACGTATCGGGCAAAACAGTAACGCTTAAGGTTCGCTATGATGACTTCGAAACCATCACCCGCAGCACTTCTTACAGCTATCATATTAATGATGCCCGGGACATTGCCGAATCGGCCAAACTGCTGCTAGAAGAAACCGAGGTGGGTAACCGCAAGGTACGGCTGCTGGGCATCACGCTTTCCAACCTTAATTTGAATGAACGCGGCCATTTTAAACAGCTGGAAATTCCATTTGGTCAAAAGTAATGATGCCCCCCATTTCTTACTTAATTAATCTTCATTCGGTTTCCTCTGTGCGGATTGGTGCTTAAATTCCATCTGCTTATATGATAATTGTAATTTGTGAACTGCCATGGATTATACGCTTTCTGATTTTGATTACCACTTGCCCGACGAACTCATAGCCCAGGAACCCGCACACCCACGCGATCATGCCCGGCTGCTGGTGTACAACCGGGAAACCGGCACCATTACCGACGATTACTTCTACAATCTGCTTAACTATTTACCCGCTGAGACCACCCTGGTAGTAAATAACAGCAAGGTGGAAAAATGCCGCCTGCTATTCGATGACGGCAACAAGGAGATATTCGTCATAAACACCATCAACGATACCACAGTGAAGGCGATGGTAAGGCCGGGCAAAAAATTCAAAAAAGGCCGAACGGTTCAGCTCACCGAAGAAATTTCGGCCGAGGTGATTGATATTGACGAAGAGGGTCTGCGTACCGTGAAATTGGATCCACCACTCAGTGATCCCATTTATGACCGCTTCAAGCACACGCCTTTTCCTCCGTACATTCAGCAGAATGAAGCGCTTTCTGATGAATACCAGACTATTTATGCGCGCTACCTGGGCAGTAAGGCGGCACCTACCGCGGGGCTGCACTTCACGGATGACTTGTGGGAAAAAATTAAAGAATCAGGCATTGAGCAGGCCGAGGTGACCCTTCATGTGGGGCTGGGGACCTTTGCCCCCCGTAAAAGATTCCATTGAGGAACACACCATGCACGAAGAGTGGTTTGCGCTTGATGAATCTACAGCCGAGCAGCTCAATAATGCCGAACACATTACCGCGGTAGGAACCACCAGCGTGCGCGTGCTGGAAGCCAATCGGCAGCAGTACAGCCAGTTTAACGCCCAGAGAACCAGCACCGATATCTTCATTAAACCGGGGTATTCCTTTAAAGGGGTGGATGCGCTCATCACTAATTTTCACCTGCCTAAAAGTACGCTGCTTATGCTGGTTGCGGCCTTGACCGGCTATGATGAAATGCAGCG
>NNSL01000362.1 GCA_003123965.1 Balneolaceae bacterium SMO_bin1 | reverse complement strand
CATGCTCAATGGCTTGAAACTGCAAGGGTATTGGCTGCGCCGAGGCGAACTTCGAGTCCGTCAAAATCGACGTCAGTATAAAACGGGGCTTCAAACTGGTTGAGGCCACGCTGATCGGGATGCGTAAAATATTGCAGCGCACGATCGGATTGCGCGAATAGGCTTCCCGCACTCAGGACGAATGCGACAAGTACGAGGGTTAGGTATGTGATTGTTTGTTTCATAATAGTAGCTGTTTTTTTTGGGATGTAGATTACTTAAGGGTTAAGTCCTTTGCTGCTTTCACTACCATATTGACAAGGACTGTTCCAAATAAACCACACGGAATAGAAAAATTTTCGCCAACGCTAATATCTTTACTCTAAGGCCTATAAAGGGCAAAAAATACTGCGAAATTTATTTTCAAACCTGCCCTCTTGGTTTCCAATAATTGCAATTCTGCAATAACAAGATTTTCAGATTTGCATGACTGCAAACTATACCCTCTCAAAAAATAGGGAGTTGAAATGGTATGAATCAACACCCGCATAATCGGTTACTCCTGACAAGCCCTTTACGCATCTTCACTCCTCTTACGTTGGCACATACGATTGATGCAATAGCTTGATGAGCATTCCTTTCTGTCAACATGAACATTACACCCGGCTGCATATAAATCAAAAAATCAGGCTCCTGTCCTATACTACAATGAACTTGCATTCACTTTTACCATAGTTTCAGCATCCTTACCCTATGGTGGCATCAAATTTGTGATATTGAGATTAGTCTGACCAATGAAAACCACACAATTTAATTGGTATGAAATACAGCTCAACCATCACGACATTATCAACCATTATCATTTTTCTGGCTATTATCGCATCATCAGCCGGTATCTTTTCTACCGGTGGTTCCGGGCCCTACCAGATTGAATCGGTACGCGGTGAGATCGTCACCGTTTACGGCAAAGGGCTATACAAGCACATGTCGGCCGATGTGGCCCCGCAAGGCATCGCGCAGGATTTTATCACGCTTTTTCTTGCAGTTCCGCTGCTGATAATTTCTCTGTTTTGGGTGCGAAAGGGATCATTAAAAGGCGGATACCTGCTGGCTGGAGTGTTGGGTTATTTTCTTGTTACCTATCTGTTTTACCTGGTCATGGGCATGTACAATATCTTATTTCTCGTTTACACTGCACTGCTTGGCACCTCCTTTTTTGCTTTTTCATTAACATTACTCACGCTCAACCCCAGCAAACTGGCAAATCGTTTTCATTCGTCCATACCTAAAAAGTGGACCGGGGGATTTCTCATTTTCAACAGTGTTATTATCGGGTTGATGTGGCTTGGCGTGGTAGTGCCACCATTACTTGACGGCACCATAATTCCTGCACAAACCGAGCACTATACCACACTTATTGTACAGGGACTGGATCTCGGCTTGTTGCTGCCGCTTTCATTTGTATCGGGATTGCTGTTTATCAAAGGTCGGCCCTTCGGCTACCTGTTGGCGCCCACCTATTTTGTGTTCTTATCAATTTTGATGACGGCCCTTGTGGCCAAAATTATTGCCATGGGCTTACTCGGGCAAAACATAATGCCGGCGATAGTGATTATCCCGTTGGTTACCTTTATCTCTATCGGCTGTACAGTTCTAATTTTTAAAAATATCAAGGAGTCTGGTTATTCACAGGGGTAGATCGCGGGCATTTGCTTTTTACTTACTTGCAGGCTTGATGATTTTTCAAGCACTGAGCGGACTTTGGGGTGGCGGAGCTTTAATTTTGGATCCGAGCGGAGGCTTGCTCCATATGCCGCTTAGGCTCCTTGATGGTGCCCCCTTCAGCAATTACCTGGTTCCCGGCATTATACTTTTTGTTATGCTGGGCATAGTGCCGACTGTCGTCTTTTACGGCCTAATACGCTCACTTAAATGGTCGTGGAATGGTGCTGTAATCGTAAGCCTGGCGCTTATTATCTGGATCGGTGTAGAAATTGCTATGGTCGGCTACCATGCCGACCCACCGCTTCAGCTTGTATACGGATTGACCGGCATTTTAATGCTTATTATCACGCAACTTCCTGCTGTCAAGCAGATATTAAAACCATAGAATGATATCAATTACGGTTTCGGAAAATCATCTCACCGGGAACCTTAACCAGTATAATATTAATACCTTGATGACTTATTGTTAAATACTACATAAAATGCGCCCAACGCAAAACCCAGAATTGCTTAACACCTTGGTATTACAGACGGAATTCTATTCATGAAACGATTTATTAGAATATTACTGATCCTAACCGCCTCTCTGTTTGGTATAAGCAATACTGCTCAACCCCAGAGCACCCATACTGACGGACACAAAAGTCCCAAAATCGGGCTGGCACTAAGCGGCGGCGGAGCCAAAGGATTTGCTCACATCGGGGTGCTGAAGGTGCTTGAGGAAGCGGGCATTCACGTAGATGTGGTAGCCGGTACCAGTATGGGCGCTGTGGTTGGCGGACTATATTCGATTGGTTATTCCCCTGCCATGCTCGAAGAAATTGCGCTGAATAACGACTGGGAGGAACTGTTTGACAGCCAAACGCCGCGCGAGGTTCAATCTATCTTTCAAAAAAGAAACCAGACCCAGACACTGCTAAATTTTCCCTACAGGGAAGGGACAGTCAGGCTACCGCAGGGCCTTATCCAAGGGCGTAAAATTGCAATGCTGCTCTATCGGCTCACCCTGCCGTACCACGATCAATCCGATTTTACGCAATTGCCCATTCCCTTTGCCGCGGTTGCCACTGACCTTGCAACGGGCAATGGGGTGCACCTGAATCGGGGATACCTGCCGGAAGCAATTCGCGCCAGCATTGCCATACCCAGTGTATTCAAGCCTGTAAAACTCGATACCACATATTTTATCGACGGGGGCATCGCACGGAATATCCCCGCCTCCGATGCCATCAAACTAGGGGCCGACTTTGTGATCTCTTCTGATGTGGGCCTGCCCGTAGAACCGGTAGACAGCCTCAATACATTTATTGACGTTTTGCTGCAGTCGGTGGGCTTTGGCCGAAAAATATCGGATGAAGAGCAGCTTGCACTAACTGATTTTCTAATTAAACCCGACGTTTCTAATTTCGCGGCCTTCGATTTCAATGAAGCGCAAGAGCTCATCCGCCGCGGCGAACAAGCGGCCCGCAAACTGCTGCCTCGGCTCCGAGAGCTGGCAGATTCGCTCGGTAACGAAAAAAGGATGCCTCCACCCCGAATTTCTACTTCAGATTCCCTGCTGATCAAAGAAGTGGTTATTAGCGGAGCAGACGATTATTTGCGCGAGCGATTAAAAAGTGCGCTGAATATTCAGACTCCCTCGCAATACTCAATTGCGGACCTGGAGCAAAAACTGACCCGAATTTTCAGTTCCGGATCATTCAGCGAGCTAAGTTACCGAATGCAGCAAGTACCCGATGCAAAAGGACATATACTGCGAATTTCCCTCTCGGCTGAAACAGAACAAACGGTGGGTCTTGGTGCACGATACGACAGTCACTACAAAGCCTCCCTGCTTTTAAGCGGTTCCTTCAGAGAACTTTTCACACCCGGCGATGCCCTGCTTGCCGACCTGCGGTTGGGAGAACAATTGCAGCTGCAAAGCAGTTACTTTTTACCGATATCGCTGTACCCCGAAGCAGGCTTAACGGTTGGCGCCCGTGCCACAAGAAGCCCGTTTAACATTTTTGAGGACAACGGGCAACAAGTTTCTACTGTCAACCTGGAACAACTCTCCCTATCAACGCAAGTTGGAATTGCGATACTGCCTCAATTATATCTCGGTGTAGGTTTGCACGCCGAAGGCTTCAACCTGGATGAAGCGATTGGCGAAACGCTTCTGCTAACCGATGTAAACGGCCTGCTGACAGGACAATTTTTGATGTATTCCGATACGTTTGATCGAGAGAACTTTGCCACCCGCGGGTATAAATTGGCACTTAAATCAGATTTTTCAAGTTCACGCTGGGGTAGCGGAAGCACGTTCTCACAACATGTCATCGACTCCGAAATGCGGTACCCGATATCAACAAATGTTTCTCTTATTTCGGGTATCAGTGTGGGACGCACCTATAGTGGCGGGGCGCCGATTCCTCTTCATTATCGATTTTATACCGGCGGAGCGGTACCGATTCGTCTTTTTTCTGATCGGCAATTTCAACTGCTGGGGTATAATGTGCAGGAATTATCGGGGGTTAATATGCAACTGCTAAAAGTTGGGGCTCAACTTAGCCTCTCGCGAAAAACACACCTGCAAATGCTTTGGAACAGCGCCAGGTTAAGTGACGATGGTCGTGGAATATTAAACCATCTGAATTTGATAGTGGCGTCGGCGTTCGCCTTGGTGGAGAGACGCTCATCGGACCCGTTTCACTGACACTGATGACCCAGAACGCGGACGGTCCCTACTCTTTGCAGCTCAATATCGGATACGCTTTCTAAGGCAGCCAAAGCCTTTGTGCTGAAGTAAAAGAGTTAACTCTCTTATATAATATTCAGGACCAGCTGTCGCGGTAGTCCTCTATGTACTGTTCCAGCGAAATAGCGGGTCGCTTGAGCAGTTCTGAAAGGGTACTCGTAGTTTCCTTTGCAAGTCCAAAACGGACCGTTGAATAAAGAGCGATCATCACGGCTATAAATTTCAGGTTTTCACCGCGCTGAAACATTCGATACGCAAAACGTGGAATTGACGGATTCGCATACGTTATTTTCCGACCGAGAACACGGGAGAATATCCGGGCCACTTGGTGATAGCTTAACGGCTCCGTTCCCGTCAGCTCATACGCTTTATTCAAATGTCCGGGCTCATATAACGTCAAGGCGGCCACTGAGGCAATATCGCGCACATCGATGAAACTTGTTTTTCCCTTACCCGCAGGTACAAATATTTCGTCGTGATCTTTTATCTCATGCCGATGCGTGGTGCTCAAATTCTGCATAAAGAAGCTGGGGCGCAGGAAGGTCCAATGCAGGGATGATTTTTTGAGATACTCTTCAATCTTATGATGCGGAACAAGTGGATTACTTTCCGCACCCTGAAGCGATAAAAACACGACGTGCCGTACACCCGCCGTTGCAGCCGCATCAATAGCCGGAAATATGTATTTTTCGACCTCTGATATGGCTGGCGGCCGCATTAAGAAAACGCGTTGAACATTATTGAATGCGGTGTGATATGTTGCTGGATCGGCAAAATCGAATTTTACCTTTTGCATCCTGCCGGCCGTTACGTCATCCGGATTGCGCAGTGCCAGACGGACATCGCAATCACGATTTTTCAACTCGTTTACGACTTCTGCACCAACATTGCCACTTGCTCCGGTGACAAGAATTTTCATATTTCCAGCTCAATTACAACCTGTTAAATCGCTCATAGGCCGCTTTTTCCAGCGTTTCGCGGTGATCAGGATGCGCAATATCAATAAGTGCCTTAGCACGCTCACGCAGATTTTTTCCATACAGGTTAGCTGCCCCGTATTCTGTAACTACATAGTGTACGTGGGCTCTCGTTGTAACTACCCCGGCGCCCTGTTTTAGATGCGGTACTATTTTGCTTACCCCTTTTCCGGTTGTCGACTGCAGCGCAATGATAGGCTTGCCACCCTCACTTAGCGACGCGCCGCGGATAAAGTCCATTTGTCCCCCGACACCCGAATAATGATACGTACCGATCGAATCTGCGCAAACCTGCCCGGTTAAATCTACCTCAACCGCACTATTTATAGCCGTAACCTTTGGGTTTTTTCGAATTACTGCCGTGTCGTTTACATATGCAATATCAAGCATGGCAATCATGGGATTGTCATCAACAAAATCATAAAGATCGCGACTGCCCATCACGAAGCCGGCAACGATCTTCTCGGGGTGTGTCTTTTTCTTCTTACCGTTAACAACGCCTTTCTCTACAAGCTCCATCACCCCATCGCTGAACATTTCGGTGTGGATACCCAGATTCCGGTGGTTGTCGAGCGCCTGCAGAACCGCGTTTGGAATGGCCCCAATGCCCATTTGCAGCGTAGCGCCATCTTCAACCAATTCCGCGCAATTAGCTCCAATTTGCTGTTCAGTGCTGTTGGGTTCGGGGATATTTAGTTCATGCAAAGGCTCATCCGTCTTTACCAGCGCGTTAAAACGGCTGGCATGGAAAAATACCGTCGCCGTGCGTTCTCGGCATATTTGGGTTTACCAGCGCGATAGCTTTCTTAGCCTCCTGCAGGGCAGCGCGGCTGGCATCAACCGAAACACCCAATGAGCAGTAGCCGTGTTTATCGGGCGGAGAAACCTGTACCAGCGCCATATCAATGGGCATGATGTTTCGGCGAAACAGGCCGGGCACCTCACTCAGAAAAATGGGCAGATAATCAGCACCACCTTCATTAACGGGCTTGCGCACGTTGGCTCCTACAAAAAGCGCGTTGGTGTGAAAAGTGTCGCTGTATTCAGGCTGCGCGTAGGGTGCATCACCCTCGGTATGCAGATGAACAACTTCCACATTTTCGAGCTCCGGCGCGCGTGCTGTCATGGCATTAATTAACGGCTGGGGAGCAGCAGCCACGCTGTGAATGTACACACGGTCGCCCGAGTTGATAAGCTTAACGGCTTCTTCGGCTGAGGTATATTTATCGTTGAATGACATAATCTATTTTCTTTCGCTAATTGTTGAATTAATTTTAAGTGTTTTGGGTGATTCCATTACCGGTTTCGATAGGTTACTATTCTATTCCAGTGCAAAATTATAAACAATAGTACGGCAATAACTTCCAGTACCCGGCCCGTAAAACGCAGCTGTATAGAAACCCATTCCAGCGGATCAATAATTATAAATACAATGCCAAGGTTCAAGCATAGTACCATCACCCAGCTCATCAAGCGGCTGCCTCGGGGCTTTCCTTTCAGGTACCGCGGCAACATCCAGTAAGCTGTTCCAAGGGTGTACTGTATAATCCAGCCGAAAATGGTGACTTCTATATGGAGGGGAAGTAATAACCATGCTGTGGGATGCAACGGATAAGCTTTGTGAATCAACAAGAAAGCTCCCGCCAATATACCGGCTATAAAGTAAATAAGTGACAGGCGAATCATCCAGCGACTTACAGCAGGCATCAGGAGTTCCTCCGTTTTCGCTTTCGGCGCTCCCGCTGCTTCTTCTTCGATAAAATGCGGGGCCACATTTCAATTAAATACGTAACACCCGCCAGCACATGCAGTACCGCTGCTATCACCAGCAGAATATTCCACCATTCACTTGAGCTCATCATGCTTAAAGGCTCGGCCACAAATCGAATGGGTAAACCGGTGTTTAGAAATATAAACGTAAGCCATCCCCACTTTTGTGGTTTAAAGCCTTCTTCACGATTCCGACCGGGAAACATCCAGATGGAAACCCCCATGATAATTTGGGTGATCCAACCCAACATAAGGGCATGCCAGAATAAGGGCATGATACCAGGCACTGCAACAGCATCAATCTCAAATAACAGGCCCATAATCAGCGATAGGCCAAAATAGACCATCCCGGCTTTGATAAATGTTCGACTAATAAGTGGCATCAGGTTTCAAAATCTTTAGGTTCGTTGCGATCGCATTTCGTGCATCGTAATAAGTTACCAAGGTGTTCCTTTCGCCCTTTTTTAGTCGTAACCCAGGGCCGCAATTGCCAGGGTGGGTTATGGCGCACGTGTCGGTTATGCCCGCATTTCAGCTCCGCCACCCAGTCATCGTTTTCATCTTTGTGATAGCCGGTTATTGCCTGTTCCATAATCAGATTAATTTTGTCCGTTGCGATGTAAACCATACCAAAACCAAACAGCGGCCAGCGATGGTACTACAGCAATTATTGCCACAGCATTAAATACTCCTGCAGCAAACCAAGCCGATGGCCAGAGCGGGGTAAGTACAATCAGACTAAATAAAACTGCAATGATGCTAACTGCTACAAAGCCCAGCCCTTTCTTCGATTGCTGCTGTTTTGCTGTAGCAACAAAAAGGATAAATGAGAATGCCCCCAGCAACAGCAGGTGTAGGTAAAATATGCGCAAGGCGTGATGTGACATCCAAAATTCTGACGGCAGTATGGAAGCCAGCAGCTGTGCACCGGCTTTTACTGCGGCCAAGCCCATCACCAGCTTCCAATACCATGGCAATGATTGCCCTTTCCAGCGAATTGCAGCGTAGAGAGCCATGCCAACTGCTATAGCTACCAAAGCACCTCCAATACGTGCCGAAATCATTAAT
>NNSL01000435.1 GCA_003123965.1 Balneolaceae bacterium SMO_bin1 | reverse complement strand
AAGCTTGAGTATCGTATTCCTTACCAATTCGACACCAACAATAAATTTCTTTGGTCTTGTACCACCTGCTCGTACTGTGTTCACTTTTTTGCAGACGGTGGTGTGATGGCCAGCGCGCGAAGGGGCCCAAATATTGAGCGCACGGAATATCGTTATATGTCTTTGGCGCCGAAATGAAGCGTGTTTTTTCTATTGGAGATAGTTTGAAATAACGTACAAAGTAGGAGTTGGGCAGCCCCTTAATCAATCATTTGCACCCCGTCCTTATATAAATATCCACTCTGCCGTACCATTTTAAGTAACTAGCCGCATCATAATTTCGTATGCAAGATCGGTTAATTGTTGAACTAATCGTGATTTTATCTCGTTAGCAGGCTCTGCTTCCAAGCACAGAGGCAAAATCTGATAGCTTCATATATTTTAATATTGGAAAAGTGCGTAATTTTGAAAGGCGGAGATGCATTAGAAAATACGCAGTTCTATTAATATTGTCGTGAACATTGTACAAAAACATTACATATTGCCTTCTTAGCCTGTTCGTTTACCTGTTTGCGGGTTCGATATTGCCCGTTAAAGCTCAGTCAAATACGTCAAAAATTACTGATGGGAAGCATTTTAACTTCCTGCAGGCATTCGCCGACACATCTTATCAAGATGTTCACCCAGACTCAATACCATATAGTGCAGATCCCACGTTCGGGCGACAAGTACTAAAGGCGCCGGCAACCATCTTTTATGCTGCAATTTCACCTCTAAAGTGGGGTATGATCTATGCACAGGAAAAGCAGGTTTTTACCCGGCTATCAAACTTTTTCCTTAATGATGCTGGTACAGCTGGTTTTTACCCTACATTTTCGGTCGGCGGCCGAACAGATTTTGCTGCAGGTATTACCTATTTCAACCGTAATCTATTTAACGTAGGGCACTCGCTAGATCTGACGACCTTTTATACTAATCCAACCAATTTTAAGTGGCAGGCCAACTATAAAGTTCCGCCCAATGAACAGCGCCGGTATCAAGTTAATGTGAACGGAAATATTCGTCAAAATGACGATCAGGATATTTTTCTGGGCGGTAATAGTGGATCAGCCGAAAATGAGGTTGACTACGGTATTGAACAGTACAGTTTGCAATTGGAGCTGGGATATTTGATTCAACGAAATTTGCTGGCCTCATTGAGCGGCGGCATAGATCACGCGGTGATAAAAAATGTGGGCACCAGAACGGATGCAGGAACGCCAATAGAAGATCTTGAAAACCTGCAAAGCCTAAATGTTGGCAAGCCAACGCTCGCAAATGCAGGAATTTCAGCCACCTTTGATCGCCGCAATGCATTGTCTGAAAATACAAACAGCAATCTTGTCAGTACCGTAACCTCAAGCTATGATTTTAAGCAGACCAAGGTACGCGTGTATTCAGGCGCGTTGTTCGATGCCGGTATAAGCTACAATACCGCGGTAGATTCGCCCAATTACGATTTCTTGAACTACTACGGAGATTGGCAGCAGTTCTTCCCGCTCCCGTTTCTGCCGCAAAACCGTCGGTTAGCCATACGTACCCGCCTTGAAAAACGTTACCCACTCGGCAATGATATTGTGCCGTTTTACAAACAAAGCATACTTGGTGATCCGGATAATTTGCGCGGCTATGAGCAGGACCGCTTTCGGGATTTAGGATCACTGCTTGTAACGGTTGAGTACCGCTGGCCGATTTGGGATACGTGGGATGCAGTTATTTTTACGGACCAGGGCCAGGTGTTTCGGGAGTTTGGCCAAATTAGTTTTAGTCGATTCAACAGCTCTGTAGGTACCGGCCTTCGTTTTATGACGGCCACCGATTTTCTATTTCGCGTTGAGGTAGCCTTTAGTCCTGAAGATACGCAGGGGTTACTGGAGTTTAGTATGAACTTTTAAAATTTGGTGAATTGAGTACATGCAGTTTAAGCAAGTGAATATTAAATGTTTCTTTGTAATGGCCATTGTGAGCATGGTGATGTTAGCAGGGTGCAGTACCTCTAAGCCATATACTCTAGAGCCTGTTAAAACATTTGATCCTGATAATAAAGACATTGATCCACCGGCTGAAACGGAAGAATATTTTCGATGGGAAACACTTTATTTAAGTACTTTTTATCAGGCGGAGAAGGTGCTCGATTTAGGAAATACCTTTCGAGGGATAGGGCATGCGCTTGGCATCAATGGCTCTGATGAAGCAGTTAATGTGAACGTGTTGGATGAGGTTCCGGAATCAAGTTGGTACCGCTACCGACACTATCACAATCCGATGGACCTTGAAACGCTGAAACGAGGGCCGAATGTTTCGGGCGGCCCGGATACGAGTCGCCCCATGACGATTATTCGGGGTAAATCTGAAGGTGTAACACCGGGCTTTACAATTACCGATGCAACAGGAAATACCTTTGTTATCAAGGTTGATCCGCCCAAGTTTCCCGAGTTGCAGTCTTCATCGGAGGTCATTGCCACCCTTATTTACCATGCGGCCGGCTACTATACTCCGCAAAACACCATCGCCTATATTGCTCCAAAGCAGCTGCAGATAAGTGAAAAAGCCACGATCACCAAGGGTGATGAGCGGCGACAAATGGTTCAGGCTGATTTGGATACTATTTTGACGAAAGCGCATATCCGGAATGATGGCAAGTTGCGCGTATTGGCCAGTAAGTACCTGGAGGGACGACCAATGGGCCCTTGGAGCTTTAAAGGAACCCGAGAAGGCGATCCAAATGATCGCATTCCGCATGAAGACCGGCGCGAAGTGCGCGGGTTACGGGTGCTGGCATCGTGGCTAAATGATACCGATCGCCGCTCGGCAAATACGCAAGCTGTTTATGTAAATGAAAATGGCCGCCGATTTGTGCGGCACTATCTGTTGGATATGGGATCGACGATGGGAACCAGTGGTACTGCACTACGCCATACAAAAAATGGACAGGAATACCGTTTTGATCCCCGCTACATGGGGTTGCTGTACGCCACGCTGGGTATTTACGAAAAGCCATGGGCCCAACCCGAAGCACAAAATCGCCCGTTTTATCCATCCGTCGGTTATTTTGAATCACAGCTTTTTATGCCCGGCAGTTGGGTGACAAGCTACCCAAACCCCGCCTTTGAAAAGCTGACGCTGCGCGACGCATTCTGGGGCGCTAAACTCGTGATGTCATTTTCGGAGGAAGAAATCAGGGCCATCGTTGATGAAGGACAAATTACCAATCCCGAGGCACGCGAATATTTGATTCAAACGCTGCTTGCACGGCAGGCCAAAATTGGCCGGTACTGGTTCAGTAGAATCAACCCGTTAGATAAGTTTGAGGTATACCAGAAAGAAGACAGTTTGGTACTGAGCTTCACTGATTTAGGTATTGAAGGGAATTTATACGACTCAGGAAAAACATCTTATCAATACCGTGTTTCCAAGCAGGGGCAGGCATTGGAGACCTACAGAATGACAGATAAACCGTCAATATGTTTGAATCATAAAACGGATAAAGCAGAGGTAAATGAAACTGTTATTTTGAAGTATGATATCACAACATTTCGAGAGGGGAAGCCATCACCCAATAGAAAAACTACGGTGTACGTGGCCTTGGAAAAAAGTGGGCCGCGCGTGGTTGGCATTGAACGGGATACATGAAAAGGAAGGCATGATGTTGAGCCGATGAGCGGATTTGAACCGCTGACCTATTCTTTACGAGAGAATTGCTCTACCCCTGAGCTACATCGGCTTGGAAGGCACCAAATATAAGAAAATTATTGATGTTTCCATCACCACTAAAACCAGATAAATTTTTTAACGATTCAGCATTAGCTTTGCAGCGCTGTCTTGTCTATTTTCGGGCTTCAATTAACAGAATGTATGCAAAACTTTGATTTCACATCATCAGTTACCTTCATGCTCATCGCCATTAATACGGTGGTGTCATTGCTTGCGTTATATGGTGTTCCAGGGCTTTTAGAAAAAGGTTATCTGAAACCGCACCGGGTAACCCGCGAGCACACCTGGTATGAGCTTTTTACCTCTGGGTTTTTGCACGCCAACTTTGGTCACCTGTTTGTGAATATGTTTACGCTCTATTTTTTCGGGCGTATTATGGAGGCTATTCTCGGGCCAATTTATTTTGCCGGTTTATATCTTACCGCGCTGGTGGTGGCGGGCATTCCGTCTGTAATTAAATTCAAGAATGAACCGAACTATGCCACGCTGGGTGCATCTGGTGCCGTGGGCGGGGTTCTATTTGCGTATATTTTCCTGTTTCCGCTAGAGAGTATCTATCTGCTATTGATACCTATTCCCATTCCCGCCTTTGTATTTGGCGTGCTGTATTTAATGTATAGCATGTACGAAAGCAAACAGGCCCGGGGAAAGATTAATCATGAAGCCCATATTGCAGGTTCTGTATGGGGAATTGTGTACCTTCTGCTTTTTGTGCCGAATACCATTGATCACGTCTTAACTGTATTTGGCTTACTCTAAGCCAATGAATGTTAGCCATTTTGATCCCGGAAGTGTTGCATGAAGCTAACCAGAGCTTCTACGCTTTCCATCGGGCAGGCATTATAAATGCTGGCTCGTACTCCACCTACGCTGCGGTGCCCCTTCAGCGCTACCATTCCATTATCCGCCGCTTCCTGTAGAAATTTTTGCTCCAATTCTTCGCTCGGCAGGCGATAGGTGGCATTCATTTGGGAGCGGGAATCCTTTTTTACGGCGCCGCGATAAAAATCATCACGGTCGATCTCGTCATACAGCAGGCGCGCCTTTTTTTCATTCAGAGCCGTAAAATGACTGATACCTCCCTGTTCTTCGATCCACTCAAGAACCAGGTTCACCATATAAAACATTAAACGTGGGCGGGGTGTTGAAAATCTTTTCGCTATGAGTCTGATATTTTAGAATGGTTGGTATCCCTTTATCTTTTGCTGATTCTAGAAAATCTTTGCGAACAATGATAATCGTTACACCCGCCGGGCCGACATTTTTCTGGGCACCGGCATATATAAGTCCATATTTATCAGCATCAATAGGTCGGGAAAGAAAGTCGGAAGAAGCATCACAAACCAGTGGTATACCACCAGTTTCCGGTTCGGCGGGGAATTGCGTTCCGGCAACGGTGTTGTTTGATGTAAAATGAACATAGCGCGCTTCATCGCTGAAGGTAAGCTGCTCCTGCGAGGGGACTCGATCGTAGCCATCTTCAGCACTGCTGAAAGGTACGTGCACATTACCAAAAAGCTCGGCTTCTTTTATCGCTTTGGCAGACCATCGCCCGGTATCGATATAATCTGCTGTTTGATTTGCCGAGAGGAAATTCTGAGGGACCATCATAAACTGGCTGCTGGCGCCGCCCTGCAGAAACATGATGTGAAAATCATCTCCAAGGTTTAGTAAATCACGAATGCGCGATTTAGCTTGCCGGTCAATTTCGGTATAAGCGGCACTCCTATGACTCATTTCCATCACCGAATAGCCAAGGTTCTGGTAATCGGTGAGTTCAGATTTTGCTTTTTCAAGAACGGGCAGCGGCAAGCGAGCCGGGCCGGCGCTAAAATTGTGTATGCGTGACATAATTATGAGCTAATTTAAAAAGTGTGAACAAGAAGGCCCGAGCGCAGCTTGGGTTCAAACCACGTGGATTTTGGTGGCATAAGTAAGCCCTGATCTGAAACTTCGACCAGTTCTTCTATGGCAGTGGGGTACATGCTGATGGCAAGGGCAGCTTCGCCGGAATCAACGCGCTTTTCCAGTTCCTCGGTACCGCGTATTCCGCCCACAAAGTCGATGTTAGCATCGCGGCGCGGATCTTCAATGCCGAGCATAGGGCTAAGAATAAATTGCTGCAGCCGGGCCACATCAAGCAGTTCTACTGCAGAAGCGTTTTCTTTTTTGGGTAATGTTAGTTGATGCCAACGTCCATTTGCATACAGGCAAACTGTGCCCTTTTCTGGTGGGTTTGGAGCATCAGCTCTTTTAAGGCTAAACTCACTGTCTAGCCTTTCAATAAAATCGTTTGGGATGTCGTAGACCAGGCGATTATAAGCCAAAATGCGCATTTCAGACATCGGGAAGATTACGGCCGGAAAGAAGTTAAATTCTTCGTTACCGATTACACCATCACGATTTTCGCGCTCAATTGCAGCTGCACGAGAGGCGGCTTTGCATCGATGGTGACCATCAGCAATATATAGATGCGCAAGTTTGTTAAAAGCGTTTTCGAGCGCTTTGGTGTCAGTTACTTTCCACAGACGATGCGTTACTCCATCTTCAGCGGTAAAATCAAAAAGCGGTTCTGTTTTCTGAGTAATTTTATGGGCCGTTTCAGCAATACCGACTTCATCTTTGCAGGTTAGCATCACTGGTTCGGCATGGGCCTGCTGCTCGGTGATATGACGGGTGCGATCGTCTTCTTTGGCCGGCCGGGTTAATTCATGTTTTAGAATTACTTCAGAATCATAATCCTCAACCGATACGCAGCCAAATATGCCTGTTTGTGCTTCACCCTGCCAAATCAATTGATATACGAATAGCGCGGGTTTATCATCCTGATTCAGAACCTCATTTTCCTTCAGTCTTGCGAGGTTTTCGGCTCCTTTCTTATACGCTTTGGGATGGTTGAATGCTACATTCCCGGCTAAATCAATTTCAGGCCGGATTACATGCAAGAAGCTTTTGGGATTATCTTTGGCGGCTTCGTAGGCCTCCTCAGTACTGATAACATCATACGGTGGGCAAGACACCTTTTTAACATTTTCCGGAGACGGGTGCCAGGCTTTAAACGGGTGCAGTATTGCCATAAAGGGAGATAGCAGAATTGATTTAAATTGAGCTTTAATGTACAAGCCACATGTTTAACTATAAAGTCTAAAAGTAACTTTTGTGTGGGCGTAATCTTTTCAATAGTTGGTGCAATCTGTTATTTTGGACGAAAGTATTAATCAAAAAAAGGTTTATGGATATTCAAGATTTTGACAAAGATAAATTATCAGAAGATCAACAACAGCAGTTATTGTTTATGATGTTGGTACAGCAACATCAGCAAATTGCAATGATGGGGCTTGGAAAAATTAAGAATCCTTCTTCCGATGAAATTGAACGCGATTTGAAATCGGCGAAGTTTGCTATCGATACGCTATTGATGCTTCAAAATTTTACGGAAGGGAATTTGCCTAAAGAGTTGAAGAACTATCTCGAGCAAACACTCAGTACTCTGCGATTAAACTACGCGGAAGAGAAGGATGAAAGCGAAGAGACCGAAGGGGAACAGGAATAATGACAGCTGTAACGGCCGCCGGTGGAGTATTATATCGCAAGGAGGCTGCGAACTTTGAAGTTCTGTTAATCTATAGAAATGGTGTATGGGATTTGCCGAAGGGAAAGCTTGAAGAAGGCGAATCTATTGAATCTTGTGCCCGCCGTGAAGTAGCCGAGGAGGTGGGAATTTCCCTCCCTGATATTGAGCTTCCCTTGGTACAAACAAACCATACCTACCAAGAAAACGGTACCCACATTATAAAAACAACCCACTGGTTTCGAATGCTGGCGGGGGGGAGGGAGAACTTTACCCCTGAAAAGTCTGAGGGAATTGAAGCTGTGGAGTGGATGCCGTTAGATATAGCAGAACAAAAAGTGGGATACGAGAATCTAAAAGATGTTCTGCAAGCATTTAAAAACAGCTTAAAATAAAAAAAGGCGCATCAAACATGATGCGCCTTTTTTTGAATTGAAAGCTGTGCTCTTAGTTCTCTAATCGGAAGAGAATAGAGAGACTGTAATTAACTTTTACCGGCTTGCCACGCTGGCGTCCAGGCTGGAATTTAGCGTGCTCTTTAAGAGCTTCAACTGCGGCTTGGTCGCATGCTTCGCCAATTCCGCGCGTAACACTCACATCGCTCACGTTACCTTGCTCGTCAACCACGAAATTCAAAAATACGCGGCCTTCAATACCTGCACGCTTACATTGTGTAGGGTATTCTACTTTCTGCTGTAAACCCTGAATTCCACCAATAAGCTGTGGCTCCTGTTCTACAGCGGTAAAAATTTTCTCTTCAGTATTACCCTGTTTTTCTTGTTTCGGAGGTTCGGGTAAAGGTTCGTCCAGATCCATTTCGGAACTGAAGTCAATATCTTGATCTTCTACGACCTCGTCATCGGGTACTTCAACCGGTACTTGGGGCTTGGGAGGGGGTGGTGGCTTTTTTTGCTGCTGCGTTTGCACCACTTCTTTCATGTCTACCACTTCCTGTTCTTGGGTAAGATCCACATCTTCTTGTTGGCTCTGCAAGTTCACGTTCATTGCAATAATAAAGATGAGCAGAACCAATACGAGCCCAACCTCCA
>NNSL01000399.1 GCA_003123965.1 Balneolaceae bacterium SMO_bin1 | reverse complement strand
ATACTGGCTAGCTGCTTCTTTTCTTCGGTACTAAGTACAGAAAATTCTTCCCGGATGTACTCTAGGTGTTCCGGAAAAAAGTCGGTTATAAAGTTTTCTCCTTTTTCAGTTAGATGGATGAGCATAGCTCTGCGGTCGCTGGGGTCCCGGTGCCGTTTTACAAGGTCGCACTTCTCCAGGTTGTCAATCACCAGGGTGATATTCCCGCCGCTTTTGAGCAGCTTTTCGCCCAGTGTTTTCTGATTCAGCGGTCCCAAATGGTATACCGCTTCGAGCACGCCAAACTGGCTCACCGTTAACCCCGCCTCGGCCAAGTGCGCATTAAGCCGGCTGTTAATGGAATCGGTGGCGCGCAGTTAATTTGATGAACGCGTTAAGTGTAAGCTGATCTTCTTTTTTCCCTTCGTAATGTGTACCCATAGCTAAATCGTAAATAGTTTAACATAAAATAGTTAATAATATAGCTAAAATTACACCTCGCTGTGGAATTGGAAGTACAACTAATCGCCAAGGGGTGTATCATATCGGGCAAATTTCAACGATGAGTCAGCATGAGCCGAATTGCCAATAATTACAGTATGTACGTAGCCTTTTTTAGGAGTAAGTGTAAGGCTGTCCAGAGCTATTTTTCCAATGCGAAAATGAATTGGAAAGGGGTTTAGTTTTACGGTTAAAGGCTCGGTTTCTTGCGGATATGCTACTTTATGCTTAAATCCTGCCGTCACGCTTTTGGCGTATATTTTTTGTGCCAGTGGTGATGCATTTACAAAGCGAACAGCGCCTTTTGTTTTGCCGCCGCCGTATCCGTCCCGCAGCATAATGTATTGCGGCATATAACCATTGGGACTACTGCTCTCGCTGCCGGCCAGTATTTTACCAGCTGTAAACCAAAATGTTTGCGGGTTGATTCGCAGCGAATCCGGCAGTATTCCGGCAATAAGCAGGGTTTGATGACTGTTTTTCCCAAGCACGTAGGTATGATCCAGCACGGTGGTGCCATCAACACTGTAACGCACTTGATAGCGACCGGGCTTAAATTGATGATAACCGCTGGGCTCGGCGTAATTAATAGATTGATAGAAATCGCCAGTGCCATTAATTGGCTGAATTGAAATGAGTGCATCTTGGGTTGGTACCATAGATACTATCTGCAAGTGAGATAACTGGGGAGGGGAATTATTACTGCAACCCGCAACAATAATAAATAGTGCTACAATGATCAGAAAGGGCTTACGGTTATTCATCTTCATCACCTCCATCTGTGCTTACTTTATTTAGTATGGTAGGCCGCACAAAAATGACGATAAAAGCTAAAAAACCAATTATTCCCAGGGCCATCGGGGCAATAATAAACAGCCGGCACAGGAGAATGAGCATAATTATTCCCCCAATAATGATACCAGTCCACGGCACCCATTTTATGCAATCTGCTTCACGAATGGCAATGGCATTTACAGTGCCAAAAGTAAATAAAAAGACCAAGCTTGCCGATTCTACCAGCGTTGAAAGCGATCCGGTTACCGATAAAAGTGCGGCCAAGATGCCTAAAACAATGATCGCCCGATCCGGCACGTCATTATCATTCTTGTGTTCAAACCATTGCGGCATTTCGCCATCTTTGGCTACGCGTTCGGCCAGTTTTGCGGTCGAAAACAGGGTTGAATTTATAGCGGCAGCGGTGGCAAAAGCTGCGGCAACTACAAGCACTATCAAGCCGGGAGTTCCCAGCGCTTGTTTAGCAGCGAGCGCAAGGGAGACTTGCTTTTCGGTGATGGTAGCCAACGCCCCGGATAAAGTGACGGCCCCGACAGCCACTAATGCATAAAGCACAATCACAAAGCCAACTCCGGTAAGAATGGCTGGAGAAAGAATTTTTTCAGGATTTTCAATCTCATCGTATTCATAGGTGAGCAGCTGAAACCCCTCGTAAGAAACAAATATGGCGGCCGCCCCAATCGGCGCACTCCATATAGCACGAGGCTGAGCACCGGCCATCAGCTGAAATTCATTGAAATGAAACAAGCCGTAAAAGGCAAGAAACACCAACGTGGCAAGGTTTGTCCATACGATGATGATCTCTACTATGGCCAGTTTTCCCGCCCCTAAAAGGTTTACACCTATAATCAACCCAACAATACCAATGGCCAGTAATCGCGTTCCCATGCCTCCTAAATTAAATGCGTACGAAATGTAGTGCCCGAAGGCAAAAGCGTATAAGGCAATTGTAAGCACATAACCTGTGATGAGCATCCATGACAGGCCACCGGCCAACCCAACACGATTAATTTCGCGAAGGTACTCAAAAGCGCCTCCGCTTTCTTTAAAATGGTTAGCAAGCTTTACATAGCTGTAGGCTGATGTGATAGCAACGATGCCAGCGATGATGAAACTCAGCCAGCTCCATTGCAATGATACGGCCACTACTACCCCCAGGGCCGTGTAAATTCCTCCGCCCACCATGCCGCCGGTAACCAGAGACCAAACGGAGGCAAAACCAAATTTTTTGGATGAGTTTTCGTCAGCCAAACCGTGCGCTTTACTTCAAGGGAATACGCTAATTAATTAAAAATTCGGAGAACAGTAAAGAGCAAGCTACGAATTGTCGATGTGGTATTTGATGGTCACCGGCGCGTGATCGCTCATATCCCATTTCTTCTGAATGATCGCTTTCTCAGCCCGTTCCAACAATTCCGGGCTGGTAATGTGATAATCAATGCGCCAGCCCTTATTGCGTCCTTTGGAAGCCGCGCGGTAACTCCACCAGCTGTACAGATCGGGTTGGCCGGGGTGCAAGCCGCGATAAACGTCTTCAAATCCGTGATCCAGCAAATCGCTTACCCACTTGCGTTCTTCGGGCAAAAAGCCTGAGGTATTTTTATTTCGCTTGGGATTATGGATATCAATGGGGCGGTGACAAATATTAAAATCACCACAAAAAGCGACGGGTTTATCTTTCTTTAGGTAGGCGTCGGCGTAGAGGAAAAAGGCGTCCAAAAACTCCATTTTGAGCGCTTGCCGGGCATCACCCGTGGTGCCGCTGGGCGCGTAAAGTGAGCAGACATACAGCTCATCAAATTCGGCCATAATTACCCGGCCTTCGTTGTCAGCCCACTCAAGATTTATTCCTTTGGTAACGGAAATGGGCTTGTTTTTGGAGAGAATGCCTACGCCGGAGTAGCCTTTCTTTTCGGCGGTGTGATAAAATTCGTGATACGGCAGTTCCTGTACGGCGGTCGGTACTTGATGCTCGTGGGCCCGTAGTTCTTGCAGGCAAATAATATCGGGATCGGTTTCTGCTACCCAGTCGGTAAAGCCCTTGCGGTGTGCGGCGCGAATGCCGTTCAGGTTCAGCGAAGAAATAGTGAGCATACGGTTGCCTACTTGCTTTTAACGATGGCGTAGTTGCGCTTACCCACTTTGAGCGTAAATTCCGTGTCTGGCTCAAAGGTCACACTGTAGCCTTTATCGGTAATTTTTTCGTCATCAATGGAAACCCCGCCCTGCTTCATCATGCGCTTGGTTTGGCCGTTACTCTGGGTGAACCCGGTTTCGGCAATGATATCAAGCAATCGAACTTCTTCGCCGGCCTCGTATTCAAATGTCGGCGCGTCGTCGGGCACTTCATTGCCAATTACCGTCTGCTCAAAGTGCTGCTTGGCTGCGCGGGCTGCTTCGGGTCCGTGGTACATAGCGGTGATGATTCGCGCCAGCTCGTGCTTGGTATCGCGGGGATTTTCTTCTGCCTTTTGCTTATACTGCGGCAGATCGTCTACCGGCACATCGCTTAGCAGCTCAAACCACGGGTAAATCAGTTCATCGGGAATGGATAGCACCTTGCCGTACATGTCGTTGGCCGATTCCGTAATGCCGATGTAGTTATCGTAAGACTTCGACATTTTTTTAGTGCCGTCGGTGCCTACCAGCAACGGCATCATAAGGGCAACTTGCGGATCTTGCCCGTCATCTTTCTGCAGGTCGCGGCCTACCAGCAGGTTAAATTTCTGGTCGGTGCCGCCCAGTTCTACGTCCGACTTCAAGTGCACGGAGTCTTGGCCCTGCGCCAATGGGTACAGAAATTCGTGCAGCGAAATGGGTTCGTTATTGTTATAGCGTTTCGAGAAATCGTCACGCTCAATCATCCGCGCTACCGTTAGTTTTGATGTGAGCTTTATCACATCCTGGAACCGCATGTCGCCGAGCCAATCAGAGTTATACACGATGGTGGTGTGGTCGGGATCAAGAATTTTTGTAGCCTGATCGAGATAGGTTTCTGCATTCTCTTTAATTTCTTCTTCAGTCAGTGCTGGGCGCGTTTCATTCTGTCCGGTGGGATCGCCAATTAAAGCCGTAAAATCACCAATAATTAGAATGGCCTCATGACCAAGATCCTGGAATTGGCGCAGTTTCCGCAGAATTACTGAGTGGCCCAAATGCAGATCAGGACGTGTGGGATCACAGCCAAGTTTGATTTTCAGGGGCGTATTAGTCTTACGTGATTCCTTCAGTTTTTCAATGAGTTCTTCTTCAGGGACAATTTCCACCGTACCGCGGCGAATCACGTCCATTTGATCTTCAACAGCTAAAAATGACATAGAAAATTAATACAGTTTATTATTCAGTAATCGGAAAGTTTTCGATTGGATTGTACTTATTCAGCGTATTTTGAATAGTGCGCGAAAAATTTTCGGTGGCCACAGCATTGTACGCCCATGGGGCCATGTAAATAACGTATTCGTAGCTCACAGATTCTTCGCGTGACTGCTGTGAGGGCTGGTTAAAACCTGCGAGCAGCAATAACAGAGCGCTAACAATAATGCCGCCCTTAAATAGACCAAAGAAAAAGCCAAGAATTCGGTTCAGCGCATTTAGTTTAATGAGTTCGAGAAATTGTTTGAGCAACAGGGCAATAATCTGCAGTATTATGAGCGTACCAAAAAAGATGATGGCTCCGGCTACAAACGGCAGGTAATTTGGATCGCCCTCAAACAAGGGGCGTATTACATCAGCCATTTCATCCATATAATGAAATGTCAGATACACCCCTATAATGATGCCGGCGATTCCAAGAATTTCACCTAAAAGACCATTGCGTGCTCCCCGATAACAAAAATAGAGAATAGGAATGAATATGAGGAAATCGAGGAGGTTCATGGCTGCTACCACATCAAGAAAGTTCTTCTTTTACAACCTTGCTCACTTTTGATCCTTCGGCCTGGCCCTTCAGCTCCTGCATCATGGCTCCCATCACTCGGCCCATATCAGACATGTCTTCGGCGCCCATATCATCAATTTTTTTGCGGGCAACTTCACGAATTTCGTCTTCGGAGAGCATTTCAGGCAGGTAAGATTCGATAATGGCCAGCTCTTCGCGCTCATTTTCGGCCAAATCTTCACGGTCGCCTTCTTCAAACTGCTCAATTGATTCTTTGCGCTGCTTGGCGGCTTTCATCAGCACCTCAACAACTTGCTCATCATTTAGCTCACCTTCGCCGCCCTTGCGCTCGCTTATTTCCTTTTCAAGCAGTTTTGCTTTAAGTGATCGCAGTACGCGCAACCGCTCTTGCTGCTTTTGCTTCATTGCCTCCTTTAGATCGGCCATTATTTGGTCTTTTAGCGCCATAGCTACTGGTTTTAAAGGTTTGATAATTTGGTGAAAGGTAAGCAAAAAAAAATGGTTCCACCCGAATACACGAATGCAACCTTGTAAGTCGTAGGCGTAAACTTACGACTTATTTTCGTCGATATATTCCTTTACGTTATCTTGATCAACCATTGCTTCTTTATAGGCATACTTGTTGTTACCCAGCTTGGTTGATATGATCACTTTTGCCATTTTGCGGTGTGTGCCCTTGCGTGCCTGAGCTTCTTCACCAAATACTTGCTTCTTAGCCATAGTAATTACCTGTTTCTGTTATTACTTAATTTCTTTGTGAACCGTATGCTTTTGCAGTACCGGGTTATATTTCTTTAACTCTAGCCGGTCTGGGGTGTTACGCCGATTTTTGGTCGTAACATACCGTGATGATCCCGGCTTTTCGGTACATTCTAAAATAACCTGAACTCTGTTTCCTTTAGCCATAATCCTAAATGTCTTTCTGTAATGTTCCTTTCTGGCGCGCTTCTTTTAAAACAGCGCTGATGCCTTTCTTATTAATAGTGCGAAGCGTTTTATTCGAAACTTTCAGCGTCACCCATTTATCTTCTTCTGGGATGTAAAACTTTTTCTTCTGAAGATTCAGCTCAAACTTATGCTTCGTCTTGTTGTTTGATTTAGAGGAACGGTAGCCATTTTGTGCGCCGCGTCCCGTAATATCATCTTTGCGTGCCATAACTAATAATCCAGTAAATGGGTTTATTCTGTTTTCGTAATAGACCGGAAAAATAGGGTTAATTAAAAAAAATATCAATGATTGTTTTAGGGTTTAATTTATCTTTCTCTTAAACCTTTATTTCTGCCCATAAATAGTTAATTGGGTACGAGTCATAGATGCTTTAAAGCCGTGTTTTAAGGCGCATCTAATTTTATCCACTAAATATACTGCCTTTCTTTGATTTTGCTTTCTAATACCCTATTTTCAGGCGTCTTCACGATCATTTTCAACCTTACTCATACAATATTTATGGCAGATAAATCGGGTTCGGACTACAGGGCAGAAAACATTCAGGTTTTAGAAGGCTTAGAGGCGGTACGTAAGCGCCCAGCCATGTACATTGGCGACGTTGGAAAGCGCGGGCTGCACCATTTGATCAACGAGGTGATTGATAACTCGATTGATGAAGCGATGGCCGGCTACTGCGACAAAATTGATGCAATAATAAATGAAGACGGCTCTATGACGATCAAAGATAATGGTCGTGGTATTCCTGTAGATGAACACCCAAAAATTAAATTGCCGGCAGTAGAGGTTGTTCTCACTAAACTTCATGCGGGTGGAAAGTTTGATAAAAACACCTATAAAGTATCCGGCGGACTGCACGGGGTTGGAGTTAGTTGTGTAAACGCTCTTTCTTCTCATTTTTATGCCGAAGTTCACCGCGACGGTGAAATTCATGTCATGGAGTTTGAGCATGGTAAAACGGTGCAGCCGCTAAAGGTAAAAGGAAAGACCGACGAGACGGGTACTATTATTACATTTAAGCCGGATCCCACCATTTTTCAGGATACTACTGAATTTCAGTTTAATATTGTTGCCGAACGCATGCGTGAACTGGCGTTCTTGAACCCGCATATTACGATCACTCTCACTGATGAACGCGAAGAAGATCTCAAAGAGACTTTCCATTACGAGGGCGGTGTAAAAGACTTTGTAGCGTATCTCGACGAAAGCCGAGAGTCGCTGATGAAAGAACCCATGTACATTTCCGGTGAAATGGATGATGTGCCTGTTGAGCTGGCCATTAGCTATAACAGCAGCTATTCGGAAAATGTGCATTCGTACGTTAATAATATCAACACGCGCGAAGGCGGTACACACATTTCGGGTTTCCGGCGCGCGCTTACCCGAGGTATGAAAAACTATGCGGAGAATAATCGACTGCTTAAAACAAATGTTAGTATTTCGGGCGAAGACTTCCGCGAGGGTATGACGGCTGTATTAAACGTAAAAGTTCCTGAACCGCAATTTGAAGGCCAAACCAAAACGAAGCTGGGTAACTCCGAAGTACAAAGCGCGGTTGAGGTTATTGTTTATGAAAAACTAAAAGATTATTTAGAGCAGAATCCTAAAGCGGCCAAGAAAATAATTAATAAGGTTATTTTGGCAGCCGAGGCCAGAGAAGCTGCGCGCAAAGCCAAAAAGCTGATCCAGCGAAAAAGTGCAATGAGTGGTGGCGGACTGCCCGGAAAGTTGGCAGATTGTTCCATAAACGACCCTGAGCACTGTGAGATTTACCTTGTGGAGGGTGACTCTGCCGGCGGGTCTGCTAAAATGGGGCGAAACCGAAGTTTCCAGGCTATCTTGCCGCTCCGTGGTAAAATTCTCAACGTAGAGAAAGCTAAAATTAATCGCATTCTTGAGAATAATGAGATTCAAGCGATGATTACGGCATTAGGTGCCGGTGTTGGGCATGCCGAGGAAGATTTTGAAATGAAGGATCTTCGGTACCACAAAATAATAATTATGACCGATGCCGATGTAGACGGTTCGCATATTCGCACGCTGCTTCTCACATTCTTTTATCGTTACATGAAGCCTCTAATCGAAGGCGGCCACGTTTATATTGCTACCCCTCCGCTGTATCGCATTTCTTACACTGGTGATAATATTGAATACGCCTGGGATGATGATACACGCGATAAAATCATCAAGGATCTTAAAAAACAGCGCAAAAAAGTTGACGTATCTCGCTATAAGGGGCTTGGTGAAATGAACCCCGAGCAGTTGTGGGAAACTACTATGGATCCCGAAACACGCACCCTGCAGCAGGTAACGGTAGAGAGCGCAGCATCCGCTGACAAACTCTTCTCCACCTTAATGGGTGGTGATGTTGAGCCACGGCGCGAGTTCATTGAACGTAATGCCAAGTATGCCACACTCGACATTTAAGCCCAAAGTTTTGCTGTAGAGACGCACTGCAGTTCAATTAATTAATTCTATTTAACCAGTTAGTTAACACAGAAACTACTTTCCATGGCCAGAGAAAAGATTGTACCTATTAGTATTGAAGA
>NNSL01000370.1 GCA_003123965.1 Balneolaceae bacterium SMO_bin1 | reverse complement strand
TCAAAAACGGGTTCTTTATATTCGCGCCGTTGCGTAGCGTTATTGAGTGAGGAGGTAACAACCACCACAGCATCGAGGCTGGGAATCAAAAATATGTACTGCCCGCCGTACCCCCATGCAAAATAGACTTTATGGCCCGCAACAGGGCGATTCCACCACATGTAGCCGTAATCATAGGGATTGTAGTTGCTGCGTGTATAGGTTTGAAAAGAATCAGCCAGCCACTCTTGCGAAATAACTCGTTGGCCATTCCATGAACCTCCATTGAGCACCATCTGTCCTATTTTCATCATCGCCTCGGAGCTGAGTGCCACATTGTTTCCGCCCATGTAATAGCCCTGCGGGTCGCGGTCCCAGCCGCCAACCTCGATATTTAGTGGACCGAACAAATACTCATTGGCAAAGGCGCGCGTGCTCATCCCGGAAGCCTTGCTGATGATAACTGAAAGCAGATGCGAGCTGCCCGTACTGTACTCCATATCGCCGCCCGGCGTTTTAACCATGGGCTGCTCAAGGGCGTATTCCACCCAGTCATCACTGGTAACCCAAGCCCCATAATTGCCAAAACTGGTTGATTCCAGTCCTGCTCGCATGGTCAACAAATCTTTAACGGTGATGCTGCGCTTTACGGAATCGGAGATGCTTTCATAGTAATCGGGCAAATACTTGGCGATAGATTCATTTACGCTGCCAATCGTGCCTTTATCAACGGCAATGCCAACCAACAAAGAAATGATACTTTTTGAAGCCGACTTTGTGTTCATTTTTCGTGCCGGTCGCATGCCGTGGTAGTACTGTTCTAAAATCCGTTCTCCGTTTTGCTGAACCAGCAGGCTACGCACCGAGCCGATGGCTTCAGCGTCTTGCCGTATTTGATCTGCAATTGCAGTATAGTCTGGTGCACTTTGTGCAGCCACGGGGCTATGAATGAATGCGGCCATCAGCACTGCAGAAAAAGTGGCAAATAATCGATATTTAAAATTCTTCATAGAATGGTTTGACTGATCAACATTAGCAGTATTCTATCAAAATAAATCTTACGAACAAGCGTTCCGAGGTTTGGGTTTACAATATCACACAAAACTTCCAACTCCATATAAAGTCAAGTTCCTGTCAATCATTAAATCTTACTCATATTTGTGCTTTTAAATTCGCCAATATGTAAACTTTTTGATAGGTACAACAGTAGCGCTAATTATTCGATTGGCTCATGTATTTGCGCAGGGGTGAATACAAAGCATGAAGGCTAACCGGAAGGTTGGCTTTTCATTTCCTCCCACACTCTACCACCATTTTCCCTTTCCAACCCGCATTTACAAAATTGAGCATTTTTTCTCAGCAATACTTCCCTTAAACAACTCAGGCCGGTATTAATGATTATATGATTAATGCCCAAGTACCATCACCACAAAATTAATTTGCTTTTTTAGACAATTCCCTTGACAATTTCTATACCTTTGGGGTACATTGTGGGTTGAAGTGGGAGAATGTGGGAATTCTGGATCCGCTCTCGTTATCGATAACTAAAACTGTGGGATAAGCTCTATGCCGAGCTTTAAAGGCCAATATGAACATAGTGTAGACAGCAAAGGACGCGCAAGCTTCCCGGCTAAGCTACGCAAAAGCCTGAACCCGCAGGCACAAGAACGCTTTACCATTTTGAGAGGACTTGAGCCGTGCCTGTATATTTATCCGCAGGACGAATGGCAAAAAGTTGAGGATCAGCTATCCCAAATAAACAGCTTTACCAAAGAGGGGCGCACGGTTAAACGTAATTTTCTGCGTTTTGCCGAAGACGTTTCCCTCGACAATCAAAACCGCATTCCACTCCCTTCATCACTGACCGATTGGGCCGGTATAGACGGCAAAGCCATTTTTATCGGCAGCGGCGAGCGCATTGAGGTGTGGTCGCCAGAAAAACTCGAAGAGGTCGATTCCGGACTCAGTTTTGAATCGTACCAAGAACTTTTTGAGCGCGTGATGGGTGACCATGATACCGATGACCAAACATGAAACTGAATATTACCAGCATGTACCGGTACTGCTGAAGGAGTCTGTTACGCAACTCGTAACCGATCCCGGCGGCACCTACATTGACGCCACGCTCGGTGGTGGTGGCCATTCCGCGGAAATACTTTCTCAACTTAATGATAACGGTCGCCTCATTGGCCTCGACCAAGACGATGAAGCGCTTGCTGCTGCCCGTTCCCACATCGGCAGTGATGCACGTTTTTCCACTATTAAAGGCAATTTCGGATATCTTTCCCGCCTTATCCCACCCGAATTGCACGGCAACATTTCCGGCGTTTTGCTCGATCTGGGCGTATCAACCCACCAGATTAAAGAAGCTGAGCGCGGATTTAGTTTTCAAGAAGACGGCCCGCTTGATATGCGCATGAGCAACCTGCGTGGCATCAGCGCTTATGATGTGGTCAACGAGTACTCGTACGAAGATTTGCGCGATGTGATTTTCCACTATGGCGAAGAGCGGATGAGCCGGCAAATTGCACGGGCCATTATCGACAAGCGCCCAGTTGAAACAACCGGCCAGCTGCGTAAGATAGTTGAATCGGTTGTTAAAGGGCAGCATCAGATCAAAAGCGTGGCGCGGGTATTCCAGGGCATTCGCATTGAGGTAAACCGCGAACTGGATATGCTGCGTGATGTGCTCGATCAGTCGCTAAAACTGCTGAAGATTGAAGGGCGCATTGTAGCCATTTCATATCACTCGCTTGAAGACCGCATCGTAAAGCGGTTCTTCCGGGCGGGAAACCATACCGGTGAGGTGGAAAAAGATTTTTACGGGCACGAAATATCGCCCATAGAATCGTTAACGGGTGGCATTGTACGCCCAAGTGACGAAGAAATTGACCGCAATCCGGCCGCGCGCAGTGCCAAAATGCGTGTCGCTGAAAAAATCAAGGAGGTGTAGCATGCTGGTAAAATCACCAATGAAAAAGAAAGGCACGAAGCAGAACCGGCGAAAGTCTGCGCCCAAAAAGAAAAAGACAGTGCAAAATGGTTCCGCCAAATCAAATGGCAGCCATGGACGGCGCGTAAAAAAAGATAAGAGTAATATTTCCATCCCCAGCGTGGCACCATGGAAAGTTATTCTGGGAATTATTGTGATGGGGGCGCTGGGCGTGTTGTATTTAAATCACGTTTTTGCAACGCAGCAACTGCTGAGCGAAGTGCAGCAAATGGAGCAACAGTATAACCAGGCGCAGCGCGCTCATGATAGCTATCGCCTACAGTATGACCGTATGATTGGTCCAGCTGAAATTTCGGCCAAAGCCAAAGACCTTGGATTTATTAATGGCGGGCCCGCCGAAAAGGTAATTGAGGTGGACGCTGAATGAAGCAAAACAGCGCCATATTGAATCGGCTGTTTGCGGTCTTTGGCCTGCTCATGCTATTGCCATGTGCCATTGCCATGCAATTGGTGCGCGTAAATTTCTGGAATGGCGCCGAATTGCGGCAGCTCTGGAGCGATCAGGCTATTGATACTATTCCCATTCCGGCACAACGCGGCAATATTTACGATAACGACGGCAGCCTGCTGGCCACCAACTCTGTGGCCTATAAAGCGGCCATCGATCCACGCGTACCGGGTATCACCAGCGCTGATATCGACAAAGTTTGCCAAACACTGGCTGAACACAGCCAATACAGCGCCAACTATTATCACCAGAAAATTCGCCGCGCCCCCAACCACTCCCGTTATGTAGTATTGGGTGAAGAAATTCCGGTATCAGCGTACGAAGCACTGCAGGCCTTGGATATCCGCGCCGTGATATTGGAAGAAGAGTACCAGCGGCGATACAGCTTTGGCTCACTGGCCGCCCATACGCTCGGCTATGTGAATTACGAAATGAACGGCCAAACCGGGCTCGAAAAAGAATATAACAGTAAACTTAAAGGTACCGACGGCGTACAGCAGGTGCGTCGCGATCGCTCAGGCCGTATTTATGCTTACCTCGGCGCTCCTAAAAAAGCAGCCTGAACAAGGCTACTCGCTGCACACCACCATTGACTCCCACATTCAAGCAATTTTAGAAGAAGAACTTAAAGCCGGGGTACATCGTACCGAATCAAGCTACGGAACGGCCATCGTGATGGATCCTTCCACAGGCGCCATTAAAGCGCTGGCCAACTATCCCACATTCGATCCCAATCGACCTGCCTCCTTATCGGCAAACAACCGTAGAAATGTAATGATTGCGGATATGATTGAACCCGGCTCCACTTTTAAGCTCGTTACGGCCATCGCCGCCCTTGAGCAAAACAAGGTATCATTCAGCGAAACCTTTGATACACCCGAAGACGGCACGCGCGAAATTCACGGGCAGATGATGCGCGACCACGATCCCATGGGCACGCTCACGTTTGCCGAGGTGATAGAGCAGTCCTCGAACGTGGCCACGTCCGAAATTGCCATGCGCCTCGATAACGATACCTTCTATCAATATGCACGAAACATGGGTTTCGGTACGCCCACAAACGTAGATTTACCCGATGAAGAACCCGGAAAGCTGCAAAAACCATACGAATGGAGCAAAGTTACGCTGCCCTGGATGTCTATTGGTTATGAAGTACAGGTAACCCCCATACAAATGGCGCAAGCGTACGCCGCATTTGCTAATAAAGGGATGATGATGCGTCCCTATCTCGTTGAAAAAGTAGTTGATGAACGAGGCAATGTGGTAATGCAGCAACAGCCCAGTAAAGTTCGCCGTATTGCCGAACAAGAAACCATTGCAAAGCTGCAGCCGGCATTTCAGCGGGTCGTTTCCGATTCCGGCACTGCCGATCAGGCGCAGGTTGAAGGATTGACTATTGCTGGTAAAACGGGAACGGCTCAAAAATTGATCGACGGCCGATACCGCAGCGAGTACCGCAGCAGTTTTGTTGGATTTTTCCCCGCCGAAAATCCCAAGTACTTGTGCTTCGTAGTGATGGATCAACCCCAGACGTGGCCATTCTATGGAGGCTGGGTAGCCGGACCCGTTTTTCAGCAGACGGCCAAGCGTATAGCGGGGCTTGACAATGAAATTGAACGACAAATTATTGAACGCGAACGGGCGGATTCCGTCTGGGCCTACACCCCCGATCTAAAAGGATTAAAAGCCGAAGAAGCGAAAGCATTATTGACCAATCAACAGCTTGAATTCCAAACCGAAGGTTCGGGTAACTGGGTGGCCAGCCAATCACCGGAGCACGGAAGCATTTTAGAACAAAACAGCACCATCACCCTGCAGCTGGCTTCATCACTTATTGATACCAGCAGCCTGGCCGAGGGCCAAGCCATGATCCCGGATGTAGGCGGCATGAGCATGCGGCGCGCTGTTCGGTTAATCAACGACCAGGGATTTGAAGCTAAGATTATCGGTTCTGGCACAGTGCATACCCAGTTTCCGCGCCCTGGTGACGCCATGAAAAAAGGGCGCACTATTACCGTACGCGGTAAAGCACAATCACTCGAAACCATCGTAAAAACCCAATGACCTTTAGCGAACTAAAACGTATTTGTGATCCTGTTAAGGTAACCGGCCCCGAGCCGAATACCCTGGGCGCGCTTACGCAAGATTCGCGCAAGGTCGAACCTAATGATGTATTTGTAGCCGTAAAAGGCACGCAGGTTGACGGTCACCGATTTATTGACGATGCCATCGAAAACGGCGCGGCGGTCATTATCTACCAAGATTCATTTTATACCGAAGCCGACGTTTGTGCAATTCAGGTTGAAAACACCCGCGCGCTTCTTGGTCCGTTGGCACAGGCTTTTGCCGGAAATCCCGCTAAAGAACTGACTATCATTGGAATTACGGGAACCAACGGAAAAACCACGGTTGCTACGCTCACATATCAGGCGTTGCAATCGCTGGGAGCACGGCCGTCACTGCTGGGCACCGTAGCCAAACGCATTGATGATGAAGTGCTCGACAGCCTGCTTACCACCTCCGATCCTATTGAGTTAGCGCGTGATATGCGCCGCATGGTGAACGCAGAATCTACACATCTGGTGATGGAGGTTTCCTCGCACGCACTTGATCAGCAGCGGGTTAATGGAATCGATTTCAAGGTAGCTGCCTTTACGAATCTCAGCCACGACCATCTGGATTATCATCCCAGCGTTGAGGCGTATGCATCAACCAAAAAGCAGCTATTTGATGGCTTAAATGAAGATGCAACAGCCGTAATTAATGGTGATGATGAACAGGCTGCATATATGATTGAAGACTGTGCAGCCGAATCAATGCTGTTTAGCTTTGAAAAGGCAGACATGATTTCATGCGCTGTTATTGAAAGTGATTCAACCGGCCTGCAACTATCAGTAGATGATACAGAAATTAAAAGCTCAATGGTGGGCCGGTTTAATGCCTACAATGTAGCGCAAACCTTTTTGATTTGCCGCGCGCTGGAGTTTAGTGATGCCAACATAGCCAAGGCTTTGGGGCCTGCCGCCGGTGCCGCTGGTCGATTACAGCGGGTGCAGCTTGCTGATCAGGAAAACCAGCCGCTGGTACTCGTCGATTATGCACATACCCCCGGCGCTTTGGAAAACTGTGCTTCAATCTTTATCAAAAACGAAAGAAGAGCATCAAAAACTGCATGTAATTTTTGGCTGTGGCGGTGATCGTGATAAGAAAAAGCGGCCGGTTATGGCCGGCGTTGCCGAAGATTATGCCGATTTTGTGACTATCACCTCGGATAATCCCCGAAGCGAAGACCCGGATGCCATTATTGGTGATGCCATGAAAGGTTTTATGCATCCCGGCAAAGCGAAACGTATTACAGATCGTCGGGAAGCCATTGAGCAGACCGTCGCCCAGGCCGATCCCAACACCATTATTCTGATTGCGGGGAAGGGCCACGAAACCTACCAGGAAATTGATGGTACACGGCATCCATTTGATGACCGCGAAATTGCCCGTAAAGCACTGGCCAACCGAACCGGAACATCAACAAATCCGGAGGTGCGCTGATGCTATTTGAACTCATTGACTGGCTCGAAAAAATGTATCAGCCGCCCGGCTTTACGGCCTTTGCGTACATTACCACTCGTAGTGCTATTGCCGCGGCCATGGCACTCTTTATCAGTCTGCTGATTGGTCACCGCATTATCGGCTGGCTGGAACGCATGCAGCTGCGCGAGACCATTCGGGATGACATCGGGCTGGACAGTCACTTAGACAAAGCGCATACCCCAACCATGGGCGGTGTCATTATTCTACTGGCGGTACTTATCCCCTCACTGCTCTGGATGCCGATGGACAGCATTTACACCTGGATGATTGTGCTCGTCACCTTCATTCTCGGTGTGGTAGGTTTTGCCGACGACTATATAAAAGTAGTCAAAAAAGATAAGTCCGGTTTAAGCGGCAACCTGAAAGTGGCAGGACAAGTATTTGTTGGGCTTTGCCTGGGCTGCACGCTCTATTTCTGGCCCGAATTTCAGGAATTTAACACGCTTTCAACCGTTCCGTTCCTCAAAAATGTGAACATTGACTACGCCTTTTTGGGTGACACGCTGGGCTGGATCATTTACATACCTGTAGCCATTTTCATCATCACGGCTACCAGCAATGCCACCAATTTAACCGACGGTCTGGATGGATTAGCAGCCGGAACCTCGGCTATTGCCGGTCTCATTCTGGGTATTTTCGCCTATATCTCGGGGCGCACCGACTTCTCCGACTTTCTGGATATTCTGTACCTGCCCGGCGCCGGTGAACTCACCATTTTCTGCGCATCATTGGTGGGTGGATGCATGGGCTTTTTATGGTACAACACGCATCCTGCCGAAGTATTTATGGGGGATACGGGCTCGCTGGCCCTCGGCGGCGCATTTGGAGCCCTGGCGCTGATGCTCCACAAAGAGTTATTGCTGCCCATAGTCTGCGGTATTTTCTTCGTTGAAACGTTATCTGTGATTATTCAGACCACCTACTACAAATACACGCGCAAAAAATACAGTGTGGGCCGCCGCGTATTTTTGATGGCCCCCATCCATCATCACTTTGAAAAGAAAGGATGGCCAGAACCCAAAATTGTAGTTCGCTTCTGGATTTTAGCGGTCCTCCTCGGAATTATCAGCCTCTTAACCCTTAAACTGCGATGAGAGAAGTAAAGGAAAAAACATATCGTGGTGATTGGCGGTGCCCGCAGCGGCATTGGTGCGGCAAAACTGCTGCACGCAAAAGGAGCCAACGTTTTTGTAACCGACAGCAACCCCATTGCCGAGCATTTTAAACAGCAATTAAACGAGAAAGGCATTGCCTTTGAAGAAGATGGCCACACCCCAAAAGCTGAGCAGGGTGCATTTGCCGTGTTGAGTCCAGGCGTGCCAACGAAAGCACCGCTGGTGCAAGCATATATAAGGGCGGGCAAAGACGTATTCTCCGAGCTCGAACTTGCCAGTTGGTTTAATCAGGGACCCATTGTAGCCGTAACCGGCAGCAACGGAAAAACGACCGTTACAAGCTGGATCAATCACACGTGGGAAACCGCAGACAAGCCGCACATCACCGGCGGTAATATCGGGCGGGCGTTTTCGGAGCAGGTACTTGATTCAACGCCGCAGAAAGATACGCTGCTGGAAGTAAGCAGCTTTCAGCTCGACCACATCGAGCGCTTTCGGCCGCACGTGAGCGTCCTGCTGAACATCACCCCGGACCACCTGGACCGCTACGACAACGATTTTGGAAAATACGCCGAAGCAAAGTTTCGCATCACCAAAAACCAAACGGCCGATGACTGGATGATCTACCACAAAGATGATCCCG
>NNSL01000363.1 GCA_003123965.1 Balneolaceae bacterium SMO_bin1 | reverse complement strand
AGTAAGGGATAGAAAAAAGTTATAAAACTTCTGTAGTCCATTGCTGTGCTCGCGGTATTCCTCAGAATCTACGACTTCTTCGTAGAGTTCACGCAGCCGACTGGTATCCTGATTAAACTCTCGTTCCAGCTGTTTGCGCGACATACCCGAAACATACTCCCGGTAGAACGTTTTTGTGTCTTCGAGAGCGGTCTGTGCTTCGTTCTTTAAACTCATATATTAGTTTTAATTTTTCAGCAGCATGTTTATTCGAAATCTGGCGTAAAAAGTTATACCTTTGCTGCATAACAGCAAACTAAAAATAAGCTGGTATCGTGCAATGCTTTCAGAACATGTACTGTTAGCTAATTGTACAGATTCACCTTAATCTATTAAAAACATCAATTCGTTCATGTCCAAAAGCTTACTTTTCCTTCTTGACGGAATGGCGCTGGCCTATCGTTCGCATTTCGCTTTTATAAATAGCAATCTAAGAAATTCTGAGGGTATTCCCACCGGGCCTATTATGGGCTTTGCCAACACGCTTGAAAAAATGTTGGATGAGAAAAAACCCACACATATTGCTGTTGCCTGGGACACCGATGTACCCACGTTTCGACATGAAATGGATGAAGAATATAAAGCTAATCGACCGCCGCAGCCCGAGGAGCTTAAAGTTGGAATTCCGCTTATTAAAGAAATGCTTGAATATTACGGTATTAAAAACATAGAAAAGGATGGATATGAGGCCGATGATGTGATTGGCACCATAGCCAGCGGGGCAAACGCCGACGATGTAGATGTGTTTTTGGTCACCCCGGATAAAGATTTTATGCAGCTGGTGCACGACCACATTAAAATGTACAAGCCTGATAACCAGAATGGCGGGTTTGATGTAATAGATCGCGAGGGGGTGAAAGATTATTTTGGAGTTTATCCCGAAAAGGTGGTAGAAGTGCTGGCGATACTCGGAGACTCATCCGATAATATTCCCGGTGTATATGGCATTGGTAAAAAAGGTGCGCCCAAGCTAATTGATAAATATGGATCGCTGGAAGCGGCCATTGAAGATGCACCGAATATGAGCTCTAAACGCCATCGCGAAGGCTTGCAGGAGCATGCTGAACAAGCGCTTCACGCCAAAGAAATGGTGACGATCATCACTGATGTACCAGATATTGTGGATTGGGAAGAGCTTGAATGGGAAGGCGCCCAGGAACAGGAGTTAGGTGAATTTTTCAAGCGCATGGAGTTTCGGTCGCTTACCAAAAAGTATTTAGGAGAAAAACCTACCCAGACAGATCAAGCCGATGACAATGGACAAGGTGATTTATTCGGCAGTTCAACTCCGGTCCGAACTGAAGAAAGTGAATGGGAAAGCTACGACGAAGAGATCGTCAGTTATGAGTATGTGAACCAGTTATCTCATTTGGAAAATCTGGTTGAAAAGCTGCAAGGCACGAGCAGGCTCAGTTTTGATACCGAAACCGACGGAGTAGATATGATGAAGTCGAAGTTGGTGGGTATATCGTTGAGTACCATGGCAGGTTCGGCTTATTATATTCCATTGAATGTTGATGGAGGATTGCCGGAGAATGATGCATTGGAAGTTTTACAGCCGCTTTTTACCGATACCAACTGCCTGAAAATTGCCCACAATTTTAAGTTCGATTACATCATGCTGCGCCGTGCAGGCCTGCAAATTGAGGGCCCCGCTTTTGATACGATGCTTGCCGGCTATCTGCTTGATGCCTCACAAAAGCTGAAAATGGATGCATTGGCGCGCAAGTACCTGAATTATGAGCCTATTGAGATTGAGACGCTGATTGGCAGCGGTCGCAAACAAAAAAGCATGGATCAAATTCCGCCGCAGGAAATAACCACTTACGCCTGTGAGGATGCCGACATCACCTTGCGATTGTACGAAGTGCTGCACGAACTGCTGGAAAAAGACGAACTTTTAGATATTGCCGAAGAGCTTGAGTTTCCGCTGATGGAAGTGCTGGGCGATATGGAAATGCAGGGCGTACTTGTTGATGAGGACTTACTTGGTGAATTCTCCAAAACTTTGACTGAAGATTTAATTGCCTTGGAAGAAGAGATTTACAGCAAGGCCGGTACCGAATTCAACATTAATTCACCGAAGCAGCTCGGCGAAGTGCTTTTCGAAAAGATGGGCTTGCCGGCAGGTAAAAAAACCAAAACGGGTCAATATTCTACCGCCGAATCCGTGCTGAAGAAGTTGGCTGGCGAATACGAGATGCCCGACCTCATTTTAGAATACCGCGCCCTTAGCAAGTTGAAATCAACTTATGTGGATGCGCTTCCCAAACTAATCAACGAAGACACCGGGCGTATTCATACCGATTTTAACCAAAGCGTGGCAGCCACGGGCCGACTTTCATCGTCCAATCCGAACCTCCAAAATATACCCATCCGCACCAAACGGGGACGTGAAATACGCAAAGCATTTGTGGCCGAAGAGGGCTATAAGTTACTTTCAGCGGACTATTCGCAAGTGGAACTGCGGGTAATTGCCTCTATCGCCGAAGACGAAAATATGATGGAAGCCTTCCAGAATGATGAGGATATCCATGCACGTACAGCCAAAGAAGTGTTTGATTTAGATTCCCTGGATGATGTGACCGGAAACCAGCGCCGCAAAGCCAAGGAAGTCAATTTTGGCATTCCATATGGGGTAAGCGCCTACGGGCTGGCATCACGGCTGGGTATAAGCAATGAGGAAGGAAAGGAGATGATCGACCAGTACTTTGAGCGTTTCCCCGGAATTTTGGATTACATCAATGAAACCAAGCAATATGCCAAGGAGAACGGCTATGTGAAGACGCTGATGGGGCGCCGCCGTTACATCCCGGAAATCAACAGCAGCAACTGGAACGTTCGCTCTTTTGCTGAACGCACGGCCATCAACATGCCCATACAGGGAACGGCTGCCGATATCATCAAAAAAGCGATGATTGACATTCAAGAATATATTGAAGCTGAGAACCTGGGCACGCGCATGCTGCTTCAGGTGCATGATGAGCTGATTTTTGAAGTGCCTGAGGAAGAACAGGATACCGTGCCTGAAAAACTGAAGCAGCTCATGGAATCAGCCTACCCGCTGGGAGTGCCCCTGAAAGTGGAGATGGGCTTGGCCGATAACTGGCTAGAGGCGCACTAGAGATTTGTCTCTATTTTTAGTTTTTGGGAATATAACTGGTACAAAACATTAACCAGCAATATCGATTTTACGGGATTGCCTTTAAGAGTAGCCGGTTTAAAATTGGTTTTGATTATCGCCCGTTTTGCGGATGTGGTCAGAGCTTCATTAGGAGAACTGAGGATATCAATATTTGTGAGCTTTCCATTTTCGTCCACGTAAATTTTTGACTTTACGCGGCCTTCTACACGGTATTTGAGGGCTTGACGTGGATAGTCTGCATTTTGCTGCAGCTTTTTCAAGCCACCGATAATTTTAGCTTTTCTAAAGTCTGATTCCTCTGAATATTCATCTCCTGCCTGTTTATTGATCTCCGCTTTTACCTCTGGATCTAAGCCATAATTGATGGGATCAAGGTAGGTGGTGGAATCAAATCCGGGAGGCGGTGTGATGGTTGAAGGACCTAAATCAGCAGAATTTTTGGAGCCCGAGCACGCAACAAGTAGCAACGAAATGATGATTAGAGATATAAATTTCTGAATTTTCATGGGTAGGATCGAGTGGAATCAAAAATGTAATGTAACCTGTAGTCTTGATTTTATGGGTTTGTCATTTAGTCTGGCAGGAATATAGGTGAACCCACGATATGAACTTGCAGTGTTCGAAGCCAGCATCGCATCTGTCGATTTCAGTATTTCAACATGACGAACGTTCCCCATTTCATCGATATACAATTCCAGCCGCACTTCATCATTGCTGGAAACGTTCCTTTTAACATTGTCCATGGATTCTGCATCAACACTTCTGATAGTTGATACCGCAAATGATTGTTGTTTTGGTTTAGCAAAAGTAAAATTTTGGACTTCCTGAGGTTTCTTTTTGCTGGTTAAGGCCTGCTTTTTCTAATTCTTTATCAACTAAACTCTTTACCTGATTTGAATAAGGATTGTAATAATCATCGGGATTGAAATCAGACGAAGATAGTTCTTGGCTTGATGAACAAGAAACCGCAAATAGCAACAGGATGATTAAAGCGGTGTATTGCATGGAAAAACAGCATTGAAAGGGTACAGTAATCATGATGAATAATCTGGTTTTAAAGTAAGGCAATGCTACTCAATAATTTTCAGATATACAAGGCAGGGTCAGTTTTGGATATCTATTTCCTGGGTCTCCATGCGAAAATTAAGCGGTACTCGGATGAATGAGTTGACAGGCGTGCCGTTGAGGCTGCCGGCGTTATAGTCCCACTTTTGGGCCGCTTCAAGCGCTGCATTGGTCAGCAGCTTGTGGGGACTCTCCAATACTTCTGCTCTCGTTAAACTGCTATTTTCATTCACGTACAGCTGCAAGAGGACCCGCCCTTTTATTTCCTGTTTCTGGGCTTCTGGTGGATACGTTACTTTGCCAAAAGCCTGCCGCATGCCGCCCTTCACCGCAACCGGTACAAAGGAGGAGTCGGCCGGCGGGTTTCGCTCAATCTCTCTGAGCGATAATGCGTACCCGAAATCTTGCGGATTTACGTACTGGCTTTCATCAAAATTTTGGCTTAGCGAAAGACTGGCCACGGGTTGCGTAGATGCGCAACCTGCTATGATCAGGGCCGATACCAGTACTACATAGAAACAATAAGTCCGAATTTTGCCACTATCACAAGAATCAATCATTCCATAAACATTTTAGGATGACGTTTATGAAAATCAGTTGCCTGCTGGTATTTCTCGGCCACTTGAAGCAGGGGGCCCTCTTTGTAAAGCCCGCCGGTAAACGTAATGCTCACCGGTTCGCCATTATCGTTAAAACCGTTGGGCAACACTACCGACGGATGCCCGGTTAAATTGGTGGTAAGGAGATTCCCGCCCACAAATGCCGGGCTCACATACACATCCACTTCTTGCATCACTGAATCCATTTTTTGGATCAAAACTGAACGCGCGCGATTGGCCTCGATGTATTCAACAGCGGGGATGAATCGTGAAGTTCGAAAAATATTGGGCCAGGCACTTTCGCCTTGACGAACCATTTGGTCGTCCGCATTGCTTATTGTTAAATCATTGAAAGCTGCTGCGCCCTCTGCATTTAATATGATGCGCATGGCCCCGGCATTGTAATTGGGCAGTTCAATTGGTATAAGTTCGGCGCCCAGCTCACGAAGCTTGGCAAGCGTAAGGCTGTCGCGCGTGCGGTTATAGTAATCCTGCTCAAAGGCCGACTTCACATAGCCGATTTTTATATCGCTCAAATCGGTAGTATGATCATAATTAAACGGCAAATTAACGAGGCTTTGATCCTGTCCGTCAGGTCCGTGGATGGCATTAAAAACAACGGCGGCATCTTCAACCGAACGGGTGATGGGACCCACTTTATCCATGCTCCAGCTGAGAGCCATGGCGCCGTGGCGGCTTACCCGACCATACGTAGGCCGCAGGCCGGTCGTCCCGGTTCGTGTTGAAGGCGATACGATCGAACCCAATGTCTCAGTACCGATAGAAAAAGGTACAACCCGGCGGCGGTAACCGCAGCGGGCCCAGCTGATGAACCGCTTGAGCCGCGTTCCAGATTCCAGGGGCTGCGCGTTTTTCCGCCATACCATACATCACCATAGGCTAATGCGCCCAGCGTTGTTTTAGCTACCAAAACGGCACCGGCGTCCGTTAGTTTTTTGTACACCGTGGCGTCTTGCTCGATCACCTGATCCTTAAAAGGCACAGCGCCCCACGTTGTTTTGTAACCTTTAGTGGCAAAAAGATCTTTCAAGGTGTATGGAATACCATGCAGCGGCCCGCGGTAGTTACCGTTGGCCAGTTCCTGATCCATTTTTTGGGCTTGCTCCAGCGCGGTTTCCTCAGTAAGTGAAACCACGGCTTGCAGCGTATCTCCGTACTGCTTAAGCCGATCCAGGAAAAAGGTTGTCAGTTCAACTGAAGTTATTTTTTCATTTTTAATTAATGATGCAAGCTCTCGGAGATTAAAGAAGGCCAAATCGCTTCTATTTTCCGGCATATCCATATTTTCGGGAATGTTCCAGTTGATCTCTTGCTGTTGCCGGTTAAATATTTTGCCGGGCGGAATGGGATTAAAAACCAGGGCGGGCGGCACCGAGTTATCCAGCTTCAGCGAGCGCAGTGTTTGGTAGTCTTCGCGGTTTTCGGTCAGCCCCTCAATCATCGAATCTTTTTCGGCGGGCGTAAAGTTGAGACCCAAAAGGGTAGAGGCGTCGGTCACCATTTCGGGGGTAATTTCCTCATTCACTAAATAGATTCCGGTAAAAGCGAATAGAAATCCCAGCGATATTCCAAAGAGTGTGCACAGTACTTTCGTTTTCATAGCCAAGGGTTTATTTCGGTTTTTCTAAATGTACCTATCAAAACCCAAAAAGCAAGGTGCTTTACGAGATATTACAGCAAAAGGCTAATCACCTGTTTTGCTTGTGTCTGATGAATGAAAAATGATATCACCATAGTACGCAATGGCCGATCCACCGGTATTGTCGGTATCTGTCATAATTGCTACTCCCGTTATATCGGGTGGATTTTCACCGAAGGCCCGGCGATAATCCTCAAGAATATTTTGCCGTTCTACGATCCATTCTCCGGTTTTCGAATTACCCGACTGAACGGCAATCATGTAAACCCAGTCTGTGAATGGATTTGGTGCCACAGTTCCTTGTTCTGCTTGGTTGGCCCAGATATAATTTAACGAGCGCAGAGGCACTTTGTACGAAGAGAACGTCTTTATAGCCGCATATTTTAGACGATCACCAATGCTTAGGTTTGATTTGTCGTAGTCGAATGTAATGTATATACGGGCCGGGTAATCATCCCCGTCTTTTTTGCGCATATTCCCATTTTTAATAGTACTGTTAACTTTCCAACGCCATTCAATAATCGGGTATTTTTCAGGATCAATGCGTGTCTTGTAAATCAGTCCACCGGCGGCATTTCCGCTTACGGCTTTTATTATTTTGTTCTCATTTTCATCTTCAGAAAGTTTATAACTGGTTAAATTGTCTGACTTCACTTCCATCATCACCCATGATGTATCGCTTTCTGACGATTTCTGCTGATACTGATCAACATCTAGGCGAATGGTAGATTGGCCACTTGCAGATGACAAGCAAAGTAAATTGCAGGTAATCAGAGTTAAAAATGCTACCAGTAATTCTTTCATGGTTTAGATTTTATTTGGATTCCAACATAAATACGTATGATGGTTGAAAACAGATTTATCTTTCATTGTTGGCTTGTGAACAAGAAGAACATTATTATTGGGCCGTTCAATCTTCTTTAATCTTACTGATTCAATTGCGGTTCATGCCTCGTTAACGCTACGAAGCATGTTAAAAGGGAATCCGGTGCTCTCAATTTGTGGGAAAATCCGGAGCAGTCCCCGCTGCTGTAATCCCGTTTTTACGTTGATGAATCGCCACTATCGCCACAGCACTTATGGTGATGGGAAGGCCACCAGCCCGGGAAAGCCAGAAGACCTGCCGCAATTGATGAAGCAAACGCACTCGGGAGAAGTGCAGAGCCTATGACCCTTTATACCAATCCAAGCCGCGTATTTGCTACCCTTATTGGGTTGATGTTTATCATTAGCCTGAGCAACTGCTCACAGCACAGCGACGACCATTTTCCTTTTTCATCGCAAGAAGCCGCCGATAAGAAAATCGAAGTTCGGTATGCCGAAGGGTTTTCTGTACAGGAGTACGAAGATTATACGCTGCTTCGCATTTTTAATCCGTTTCAGGATCAGTCGGACACCCTGCGGTATGTGCTGACTTCTCGTAATCAGCCCGCACCCGAAAATATTGGCAGCGCTCAGCTTATCCGCACGCCTATACGCAGCATGGTTGCTACCTCAACCACGCACATTGCGCTCACCGAAATGCTAAATGCGAATGAGGTTATTACCGGAATGGTGGGGGCAAAATATGCATACAATCCGGCAATTCGGCAGGGACTTGAGAACGGTGAAATAACTTCCTTTACGCAGGGCCAATTTAATAACGAAATGGCCTTGCAGATGAACCCCGATCTGGTGATGATTTCAGCGGGACAGTCTTCGCAATATGATAATTACCGGCTGCTTGTAGAATCAGGTATTGCCGTATTTGTTAATGCCGAGTGGCTTGAAACAACACCGCTGGGCAAGGCGGAGTGGGTAAAAGTTATGGGTCTTTTGCTGGAAAAAGCAGACATGGCTAAAAAAGCTTTTCGCGACGTGGCTGAGAATTATAACCGGTTGAAAACCAAAGCAAATGAAGCACAGACTGATCCACTGGTAATAAATAATATGCCCTACAAAGGAGCGTGGTTTGTATCTGGTGGGAATAGTTTTACCGCGCAATTTCTAAAAGATGCAGGAGCAGATTACCCTTGGTACGACTCTGAGAGCACGGGCGGACTGCGGCTCAATTTTGAAACAGTTTATGAACAGGGATTGAAAGCCGAGGTTTGGATCAACCCGGGCACAGCAACAACCAATGAAGATATACTGGCCAAAGACCCACGGTTCAGGGATTTCAAATCATATCGAACCGGACGCATTTACAACAATAACAAACGCATGGGCCCCACCGGCGGCAACGATTTCTGGGAAACCGGTGTGGTTCGTCCTGATCTGATACTATCAGACCTAATCACCATTTTTCATCCCAATTTTGAGAATAGTGATTCT
>NNSL01000415.1 GCA_003123965.1 Balneolaceae bacterium SMO_bin1 | reverse complement strand
GCAAAACTGGGCTAATGCAAAATTAACCAAACACGAACTCGCAAAAATACGCGGACGAGCTCAACTTCGCGGGACGGCAAGCGTGAAGCCGGGATCGGTCATCACTCTGGAGGGCGTGGGAGAACGGTTCAATGGCAACGCATTTGTAAGTGGAGTAAAACATGGATTTTACAAAGGGGAATGGCTGATGGATGTACAGTTTGGACTTTCTCCTGAGTGGTTCAGCCAACAGTATGAAATTTCTGACCAAGACGCTGCCGGTTTACTTCCTTCGGTGGGGGGACTGCAAATTGGTCTCGTCACACAAATAGAAGAAGATCCCAGTGGTGACGAGCGGGTATTGGTGCGCCTGCCGATGATTGATACCGAAGAACAGGGCGTTTGGGCACGCTTGTCCACCGCCGGAGCCGGCAACAATCGAGGAGTGATAATACGGCCCGAAATCGGGGATGAAGTAGTTGTGGGTTTTATTCATGATGACCCGAATCAGCCCTTAATACTGGGGTCATTACACAGTGCCAACAATCCGGCGCCCATCTCAGCCAGCGATGACAACAACGAAAAAGGATGGGTTACCCGAAGTGAAATTAAAATGCTCCTGAACGAGGAGGCACCGTCTGTCATCATTGAAATGCCATCCGGTAAAAAAGTAGCCATAGATGACGATGCCGGTGAAATTAATCTGGAAGATGAGCACGGCAATATACTTCGTATGAGCAGTGCAGGGATAAGCATGGAATCAGCGGCTGATATTGAAATCAAAGCCACTGGCGATATCAACCTTGAGGGCACCAACATCAATGCCAAGGCAAATGCAAGCTTTAAGGCTGAGGGATCTGCCTCGGCCGAAATGAGTGCCAGCGGCACTACAACCGTAAAAGGCAGCATCGTGCAGATAAACTAGCAGGAACAACGGCAACTGAAACTTAATAGTAGTACTAATTTAAAAACTGAGAATATGCCACCAGCAGCACGGATAAACGATATGCATATTTGCCCAATGTCTAACGGGCCATCCCCGCATGTAGGCGGACCGGTGTTGCCGCCGGGTGCTCCCACCGTTATGATTGGGGGAATGCCCGCCGCGCGCATGGGTGATATGGCTGCCTGCGCGGGCCCGCCCGACACCATTTTGCAAGGGTCGGCAACTGTTTTGATAGAGGGCATGCCTGCCGCACGAATAGGAGATATGACGGCCCATGGCGGACAAATTGTAGCCGGTTGTCCAACGGTAATAATAGGAGGATAGTAACTATGAGCAGTGAAACCCCATTTTTAGGTTCGGGCTGGCACTTTCCGCCCGCTTTTAACAGATCTGACCGGAGCGTTCTGCGTTCGCACGATCGGGAGGATATTGAGCAAAGCCTCGAGATTTTACTGGGCACCCGAAAGGGAGAGCGAATTATGCGGCCTGACTACGGCTGCAATCTTGATGATATGACATTTGAATCGTTCAACCTTTCGTTAAAAACATATTTAGCTGATGTCGTTAAAACGGCTATTCTGTATTACGAACCACGCATTGAACCCCTGAGTATTACTATTGATGAAACTCATATTTATGAAGGCAAACTATTGATCGAAATCGACTATAAAATCCGCGCTACAAATTCGCGATTCAACATGGTGTATCCATTTTATCTGGAAGAGGGCACTGAAATTGAAACACGCCGATGAGTGAAAAATGTGAACATAGCAATCCATTGACCCATTCGGGAACCTCGCAAAAAGAACGGCTTTTGCAGATGCTTGATCCATCGAATGTGGAGCTGCATGGCCTGAATGAAGAAGACTGGATGCAGTTTGCCCGGCAGTATGCACGGCGGGTGCAATACTTTTCCAACCACAATGAAAAAAGTGGTAACTGGCAGGATTTTTTCCCGGCTAAAGATGAAATAGAATCATTGTTGGAGCGGTATGGAGACGGCGATGTAGAGCCGCACTTGGCGCTCTTTATAAGCTTTTTAAAGCTGTTGAATCATCCCCAGCAGAGCTTGAATGGACTACCAAAACGCCACCTTGATTTCTATTACAGAGAAGTTTTAAAAATCGAAAAGAAGTCGCCCATTTCCGATCAGGTGCACATACTTTTTGAGCTGGCAAAAAATGCAAGCAGTGAACTCATTGAACAAGGCGTTGAGTTAAAAGCCGGTAAAGACAGTGAAGGCAATCCCTTAGTGTACAAAACGGTGAATCCGGTGGTCGTGAACCATGCAAAAGTTGCCCGGCTGCAATCGGTGTACGTAGATGATGAAGGCGCGCTTCGATATGCGCCCGTTGTGAATTCGGCAGATGGAAAGGGCGCTAAGTTCGAAGGGGAGACCAGCTGGTGGGCATTTGGAGAAAGTAAAGCAATGAGGGGGCTGGAAACAGACAACCCTGAGCGCTGGGCAAAATCCGAGCTCATTATTTATCTGGCTTCACCCTTGTTCGAATTGAAAGAAGGGGAGCGCGAAATTATTCTTGATTTCACCTTCAGTAGCTCTTCAGGTCTTGGAGACGTAAACGCAAGTAATATCGAGGCTTGGTTTACCGGCGAAAAGGGGTGGCTCGATTCTGTTACAGCAGAATTTGATTCCGGTGATAGCACCAGATGGAAATTTACCTTAGATAAAGGTTACGATGCGGTAACTGCCTATGAAGAATCTGTGCACGAATCCAATCTTGAGGTACATCACCCAGTTATTAAAATACGTATTTCGCCGCCACAGGCATATACCACACTGAATAATACGAAAATTGAGAGCATCAATATCATAGCCAAGGTAAGTGGTATTGAGTCACTGAAGCTGCAAAATGATCTCGGCGGTCTTGATCCCACAAAGCCATTTATGCCATTTGGCTCACGACCCAAAGTAGGGTCTAAACTTTCGGTCGTTTATCCCGAAATGTTCAAAAAGCCTGTATCGAAATTTGGTTTTGATATGCGATGGTTGAACCTGCCGGCGAATTTTAGCGAGCATTATAAGAAGTATAAGTCTGCCATAAGTAGTAAAAGAGAGCATTACAAGACAGTTATAAATACACAGAAAGCTTACAACTCACTTTTTTATTACAACCCGGAATGGGAAAACGACATCCCAATGCTGAAGGATATTAATGGAAATGGAAACGGGGCCCCGGTGGCTGACACCATGCGGAAGAACTTTAAATTCAAGATCAGCTCTCCGTATCAGAACAGTTCCGAGTCGGCTGAAATGTTCACTGATTCAACCCGGGAGGTTATTGTAAGTGATGAGAACAAAAAGATCAGCCATGGAGAAATTGAGCTTATCTTGACCGAATCATTCTATCACGACCTCTATTCTGAGCTCTATGTCAATGCAGTTTTAGAAGGCCAAGAGTCAAATACGGTTGATTTGCCGAACGAACCTTATACGCCGCTGCTCGATACGTTTACACTTTCATATACAGCTGAGGATAGTGTTTCGTTTAAAAATATGGAGGCGGTGGGAGATCAGGCTTCGGTAATGTTTCACCAGCATCCGTTCGGGGTGCGGCAGGTGACTGCGGAACGGAAAACGTTGTTGCCGGAATACGAGGCGGGGGTTCTGTTTATCGGGATGGAAAAAGTGCAGCCTGGTAGCAATGTCAGTTTGTTGTTCCAGGTGGACGAAGGCAGTGAAAATCCACTGCACTCAAGTCTTACTTCTGAGGATGTTAAATGGTCGATATTGGCAGGCAATAACTGGCTTTCGCTGGATAATAATTTTGCTCGCAACGAAACGAATCACTTTCTACGGTCGGGTATTGCAGAATTAGCGATACCACAACAGGCTGATGCAAGCAATACCTTGATGAAAAAGGGACTGTTTTGGCTGCGAATTCAGCTCAAAAAGCCTTTTGACAGTGTGCCGCGTTTCGTGAATGTGCATGCGCAGGTAGCTAAAGCCGAATTTTGGAATCAAAATAATTCCACAGAACACCTGGATCAAGGCTTACCCACAGGAACCATTGGTAAGCTGTTACACCCTCGGGCGCATATAAAATCGATAGAACAACCTTACGCATCTTTTGGCGGCGAACCGGCAGAAAGTGATGACGACTACTACCGTCGTATAAGCGAGCGACTACGTCATAAAAATCGTTCCGTAAGCATTTGGGACTACGAGCATTTGGTACTGCAGGAATTCCCTTCACTATATAAAGTAAAATGCTTGAACCACGCTTCTTGGGATGGCATAGATTTAGATCAGCTGAGCCCCGGTAGTGTCACCATGATCTTAATTCCCAAAGTGGCGGGCGCAACCGAAGATTTTAGGCTCAAACCGCGCGTAAGCCAAGATTTGAAAGACCAAGTGGAAGCCTTTATTAGACGAATTAGCTCTCCGCACGCGCAATTTAAAGCTGTAAATGCCGTCTATGAGCCGGTGCAGTTCAAGTTCAAGGTGCGGTTTCGTGAAGGACTCGATTATAACTATTACAAAACTAAAACAGTTGACGATTTAAAGCGTCTGATTGCGCCATGGGTATATGAATCGGCGGAATCATTGCAATTTGGGGGAACCTATACCGAATACGAGATTGTGAATTTTTTAGAAAACCGTGCGTATATCGACTTTATTGAAGATTTTTACATGTATCACCAACCCTATGGTGGAAACCTCAGTAAAACCAGAGAGGCAAAGCCCTCTATTCCCATGGCTATTTTGGTGCCGCATGGAAATCAAGGAATCTCCAAGGCGGCTGAGGGGTGTACGGCATGAATGAGTCTGTAACCATATCAAAAGAGGTGGATTCACGGGACGATCGCGACTTCGAATTTCTGCGGCAGCAAGGGCTGCGCCACATTGAGGAAATGAGTCGCAAGTTATGGACGGATTATAACGTTCATGATCCCGGTATCACCCTACTGGAAGCGCTTAGTTATGCCATCACTGATTTAGGAAATCGCATAAATCTGCCCATCCGTGACTTGCTCAGTTCGGGTAAAAAAGGAGAGAAACCACTTTCGGAAAGATTCCCTACCGCCAAGAAAATTCTTACCACAGGGCCGGTGAGCGAAACGGATTACCGAAAGCTTTTTATTGATATTGAAGGCGTTAAAAACGCGTTTATTTCGGTAAACACTGAGGAAAAGGTCTACACGTTTTGTTCTACGCGGGACGAAGTGACTGAAGGTTTTCCGCAGGGGAAATTAAGTTATAGCCCCGTACCGGATGAGAATTACAAACGGGTAGAGGACGCTACTATTCAACTCAAAGGACTATATGATGTTCGCTTTGAGCCGGACCAGGATATAGCTTTGCTACCCAGCGAGGAAAAAAGCAGCGCATTGATGAAATCACCCAGCAGATAACAGAGGTATATCACCAGCACCGTAACCTGTGCGAAGATTTGATGACGGTTAAAAAGATTGATACGCTGGAGATTTTAGTTTGTGGTGATATTGAAATTGAGCGGACGGCAAACCCTACTGAGGTACTCGTAGAAATTTTATTCCGCATATCAGAGCATTTGTCGCCCTCGGTGCAGCGGTATTCCCTTGATGAATTAATGAAGCAGGGGCTACCCGTAGAATCCATTTTTGAAGGGCCCGTACTAAAGCATGGGTTTATACCGGACGAGGAGCTTGAAAGTGCATCCATCAAACAAGAAATACACCTTTCAGACCTGGTGCAGATTGTTATGGAAACGCCGGGCGTATCGGGTATTAAAAAGCTAAAAATGGGTCCGTGTAAAGGGGATGAAGTTGCCGCCGATATTCGAGATAAAAATACGCAGAAATGGCGCTTGTGTATTGATGAGCCCCAGGTAATACCGGCACTTTGCACCGAGCGCAGCATCTTGCGAACCAATTTGTTTAAGGATGTCATTCCCATGGATGTAGATCTCCAGGAAGTGACTGCCAAGCTTGAAAAACGCATCCGGAAATACCAACGGAGCTTGCAGCACGGCTATGATGATCTGCCGGTTGAAGAGGGCAATCCGGTAGATGCCGGTCGCTATCATTCCGTGCAAAATGACCTGCCGCAAATTTACGGAACGGGTCCTTATGGGCTTTCGCCATCGCTTCCGCCGGAACGGCACGCACAAGCCAAACAACTTAAAAGCTATCTGCTTTTTTTCGATCAGATTTTGGCTACCTATTTTGGTCATTTGCACTCGGCCGGGCAGCTGCTTTCGGGTGAGGTAGGTTCCAGCAGCTACTTTTCCAATGAGCTGGATGATATTAAAGATTTAGAGGAGTTGGTGAAGGATAAATCGGCTCATGCTTCGCAGGTGCAGCATATTCTGAACGATCTCGATGATTTTGATGGTCGCAAGAATGCATTTCTGGATCATCTGCTGGCCCGCTTTGCAGAAAATATGAATGAGTATGCCTTCGCGATGCTTGAAAACTTTGGCGAAGATATTACTGGAGCGACTCTGTGGCATAAATCGACGTTGCTGCAGGAATACCCGGCGTTGAGCAGTGCTCGTGCTTCGGCATTTAATTATCACGCCGGGGAAGCCGACGCCTGGAATACTTCCGCGGTAACAGGCCTGGAGCATCGCATTGCGCGGCTGCTCGGTATTCGGGATTACAGTCGCCGAGATCTTACAGCCGTTGATTACGACATTTATCGCGAGGAAGATGATGACGAGGATGAAAACGAATGGCGGTGGCGACTAAAAACAGAAAACGGAGACATTCTGTTTTCGAGCAGTATGCATTATGCAACCAAGGCCGCTGCAGAACACGAAATGTGGATAACAGTTTCACTAGCCTGGAATCCTGATAATTATGAGGTGCTGCCCACCGAGGATGAAGAGGAGTACTATTTTAATCTCATTGATGAGAACAAGGAAGTAGTGGCGCGGCATATAAATTATTTTGATTCGAAAGAAGAAGCTAAAGCAAAGGTAGAAGAGCTATCAGAATATATTTTTCACAATGTTGCCGACGAAGGCATGTTCGTGTTTGAGCATATTTTACTGCTGCCGGATAGGGATGATGAAAAGGCCGATAAGAAATTTATGCAAATTTGCATGGACCGGCATTGCAAACAGTGTCAGCCCGCCGATCCTTATTCATTACGCCTGACAGTAGTACTGCCGGGGTGGCTGCGCCGATTTTCAAATCTGTATTTTCGTCAATACGCCGAGCGCGTGATCCGTAAAGAGGTGCCGGCGCATATCTTGTGCCGTATTTGCTGGATTGGAAACACAACTGAAGACGAGCACGGGGAAATCACCACCGATGGCGGCCAAATGGCGCAGCTGGAAACGCTGTACAAAAAATGGCTTACCAAGAAAATGAAGACGCCCGATGATCAATCCGACAATGAACACCTAAAACCGCTGGTAGATCTGCTGCACGACCTAGAAACGGTGTACCCGGCCGGGCGACTGCACGATTGCGACGCCGCCGGACAGCAAAAGTCTAAGACCTCAATCATCTTGGGGAAATCAACTATTGGAGAATTAAAATCTGAGAATCATGGCAACGAATAACCTACTTAACAAGCCGGCCCCGAGTTATCAATCATTTGTAGACAACCAGGTGCTCACCGATAACCAGCTGAATGATATGCTCGATCACCTGAATTATCAGGATCAGCTTTCGCGTGTACTGCTGAGCGGTGTCGGTATAGTGTGTGGACTCAGTATAGAATACGATGCGGACGATAAGGATATTACCGTAACACAGGGGGCAGCGGTAACAACTGCCGGCAATTTGCTTACAATGGACAAGCAGATTTTTACCGCTTTCAAACAGTTTGATGACAGTTACGCTAAATATTCACCTTTCGCAAAAAGTGAAGATACAACCCTGCCGCTTTGGGAACTGGAAACCGATGCATCACCGTCGAATGTGCAATCGCTGGATGAGTTTTCGGCATTCGAATTGGCCGACGCCGTAGTTATTTTATACTTGGAAGATTACCTCGAAGAGGACGAAGACTGCTCACCGGTAAATTGCAATACGCAAGGGCGTGAAGTAATTCAGCAAGTGCGGGTGCTTATAGTAGAAAAAAAACATGTTGAGCAGATTATAAGCAGCGACACCATCATTACGTCAAGGGGGGCATCAACAGGTTCAATTCGTGAGCAGTTTCCACATTTTCACGTGCCGCGGATAATCTTGGGCCAAGAGAATACGGCTACTTACAGTGATTTTTTGGAGGCATATGAAATTTCGTTCAAAGAGCTGGCAGACGCATTAGATGCGTTGGCTTCGCTTTCGTTATTTCGGGAAGTGTATGAAGGCTCAGACGTTAATTTTGAACGCGATTTACTTAAGTCGGCTGACAGCCGTCACATAAGCCAGTATGTTTTCGACTTTTATCGAGACCTTGCCGATGCCTACAATGAATTGCGAGAAATGCTGCTTAAGGAATTTGCCCTATGCTGTCCTTCGCCCACTGCATTTGCTAAACACGTAATGCTAGGGAGTTTGCAGAGTGAAGAAACAACATGGAGGCACTCTTTTTATCCCTCTCCTTCGCACGGACATGCGAACTCCCTCGATAAAATGAAGCATACTTTCGGGCGTATACTTCAATTGATCGAGAATTTTGGGGTGTCCGAAAAGCGTGAAATTAAGATTACGCCTTCTCGCGAAGATACCGCACCGCTGGGTGGCCGGGCCATTCCGTACTACTATGAATTGGAAAAGGGCGAACAGGCGAAAGAGTTTATGGCGGCCTGGAAACACAACAATTCCGATTGGATACCCAACTATTACAGANCAGGTTATCGGCCGAGACAATTTTGAACCGCTAATATTCCATCTAAAAGACCATGATTTCATATCGCATTGAAGGTTCATTTGGGACACGACGTTAGCAACGACTCTCACAAAAAAATTCCAGACAGATACAAGCGCGAGCATGGGCTGGCTTT
>NNSL01000439.1 GCA_003123965.1 Balneolaceae bacterium SMO_bin1 | reverse complement strand
CACTGTTGGTAGGCAAATTGCTCTTTGAGGCCCATCATCATTTCCCGAGCCACAAGGCCATCATCGATTTCTTCCGATCCGCAAATAGTGCAATCCATTATTCTTTTGCCAGGTAATTTTTGGAATGATGCATAGCCCCAAACTTACAGCTTCTTTAAAAGGTAGGTATGCGTATTTGTGTTCGGGTGCATTTCTTCCAGTATAACTAAACCTTGATCCTGAAACATGCCGGATAAAGCACCAGGTTGCCGGCGTATGCGGCGAATACCCTGCTTTTGGTTTTTGGGTAGAACTGCATCAGGCAAGTTATTTCGCAGCCGGTAAAGCAGCCCCTGGCTGCGGGTATCGAATTGGAGCTGTGCGATTCCTTTTTTCTTCAGGCACTGAGTCATGCGACGTACATAGTCCTCAATAACTTCTATTTCCTCAATGTGCTGAAATACAAGATACGAATAGGCATAACTCACATTGTGGCTTTCCCAGTCCTCAGAGGGCAGATAGGTCTGGATATTCTGCACGCCCCTATTCACTGCATTTTCTTTTAAATTGGAGAGCATTGTCGGGGCAGCATCAACAGCAATTACTTCGTTGAAAACTTTTGCGTGAGGCAATGTTAAGCGGCCTACTCCCGCTCCTATTTCAAGCGCCCTCTCCCAATCAGGTAAATACTTTTTTGCACGGCTTAAAGTTGCTTGGGTAAAGTTTTCACCGCCTTCAAAAAAATGTTCTTTGCCATTGCCGTTCGAAGCATAGGATGTATCTACATAATACTCTGCACTTTCTCGAGCAAAGTTTTCCCACTTATCAGAACTCATGCTAAAACTGCCCAATCAATTAAAGAATCATCCCCGCGCCAACGGTTTCATTCGTGTACTCATCTATGATGATAATACTTCCTGTTTTGCGATTGCGTTTGTACGATCATAAAACAAGGGCTCGGTTGTGCGAATTTGTATGCGGCCAATATCATTTAGGCCAATTTCCTTGTCGCCTTCAACACGGTGAAGGGTGTTAATATTCACTTTATATTTCACCTCTTTGATTATGCAGCGCGCGTCTTTGGTAGTATGTTTAATAGCATACTTACCGTTTGGCTTTAGTGGCTCACGGTTGAGCCAACAAACCATTAAATCGATATCCTGCCCAATGGTGGGTTGGTTATCGGGCTTGATGATCATATCACCGCGGCTGATGTCCAGATCATCTTCCAGTGTCATGGATACGGACATGGGCTGAAATACTTCGTCTTGTTCTCCTTCGAAGGTTTCTACGCTATTGATGGTTGAAGTAAAACCGGAGGGCAGCACCATTATTTCATCACCCGGCTTAAACACGCCACCGGCAATGCGCCCGGCATAACCGCGATAATCGGGGTATTCGGTTGACTGCGGGCGAATAACCCATTGTACCGGAAAGCGACAATCTACGTGGTTGTAATCGCCGTCAACCTGGATGTTCTCCAGCGTATACAACAAGCTGGGGCCTTCAAACCAATCCATTTTTTTCGATTTTTCAACCACATTATCGCCATAAAGGGCGCTAATGGGTATGTACCGGATATCGGGTACATTCAGCTTAGTGGCAAAAGTTTTAAACTCTTTTCTGATTTTATCAAACTGCTCTTCCTTGTAGTCTACCAGATCCATTTTGTTCACGCAAAGCACGATGTGCTTAATGCCCAGCAGCGAAGCAATGAATGCGTGCCTACACGTCTGCTCTATAACACCGTTGCGCGCATCAACTAAAATTATTGCCATATTTGCAGTTGAAGCACCCGTTACCATATTCCGTGTATACTGCACATGGCCGGGAGTATCGGCAATAATGAATTTCCGCTCGGGGGTTGAAAAGTAGCGGTAAGCTACGTCGATGGTGATCCCCTGCTCGCGCTCAGCGGAAAGCCCGTCTGTAAGCAACGCCAAGTTGGTGTACTCATCCCCTTTCTTCTTGCTCGATTCCTCGATGCGCTCCATTTGATCATCAAAAATAGACTTGGAATCGTACAGCAGTCGGCCGATTAACGTACTTTTGCCGTCATCAACACTGCCCGCGGTGGTGAACCGCAGCAAATCCATATCGAGGTATTTTTCTGCTTCTGTATTATTGGTACTCACGTTTTAAGTTTTGAATTTTGAATTTTTAATTATGAATTGGTTTGCGTCGTTTTAACAATTGAAGTTAAAATACGAACAAGCTCCCCTGATTTACGCAACCAACTTGAAACTTCTATATCCGTAAGGTCGCTTTTGTCCAAGAGTCTTAACCAGTAATTTGTTTCTCTCGCTTCTTTTGAGGCAATAGACATTTTAGCTATAAAATCTTTCCGTGATTGTGCAGCAGTTGCTTCTTCTACATTAGCTCCTATACTGGTTCCGCTTTTCAATAGCTGTTTCGAAATTACATATTCCTTTTCATCTATCAGGCATTGATATAGACTGATGATTTCTAATGAAAAGTCGAAACTTTTACTTTGGATGATATTCTCTTTCTTCATTTTAGATTAATTTGTTGAGGGTTCATTAATAAGACACCTCACTTTTATCACCCTTACAGATTAATTCAACATTGAGCATTAAAATTTTAAAATTAAAAGTATCCCTGCTTCTTTCGCTCTTCCATGGCTGTTTCAGAGCGTTTATCATCTGTTCGGTTACCGCGTTCAGTAATGCGCGCTGAAGCCACCTCTTCAATAATTTTTGGCAGTGTATCGGCTTGAGAAAGCACCGCACCTGTGCACGTCATATCACCAATGGTTCTAAACCGCACGGTTTTCTGCTCATATTCCTCGTCTTCGGTAAGGGTGATATATTCATTTTTAGCCAGATAGGTACCGTTACGAGCCACCACATCGCGCTCATGCGCCAAATAAAGGCTTGGGATATCAATATCTTCAGCAGCAATGTACTGCCAAACGTCCATTTCGGTCCAGTTGCTGAGCGGAAATACGCGAAAATGTTCGCCCACATTTTTGCGGCCATTAAATAAATTCCAGAGTTCAGGCCGCTGATTTTTAGGATCCCACTGGCCAAATTCATCACGGTGAGAGAAAAACCGCTCTTTAGCCCGGGCTTTCTCTTCATCACGACGCGCGCCACCGAAGGCTGCATCAAATTCGTGTTCTTCCAAGGCTTGCAGCAGCGTAGGAATTTGCAGCTTGTTGCGGCTGGCATTAGGGCCTTTCTCTTCTTTTACGCGACCCGAGTCAATTAAATCCTGCACTTTAGCCACAATCAGCTCTACGCCAAGCTCCTCCATTAAATTATCTCGAAACTCTATCGTTTCCTCAAAATTGTGACCGGTATCAACGTGTAAAAAAGGAAACGGAATCTTGCCCGGCCAAAACGCTTTTTGAGCCAACCGTGCCATGGTGATAGAGTCTTTGCCCCCGGAAAACATCAGCACCGGCTTTTCAAATTGCGCAGCCACCTCACGCATTATAAAAATGGATTCCGATTCCAGCTGGCGAATGTGGTTTAGTTTGTAGTTTTTCATGTAATCAATAAATGTTCATAATTAGTAAAGAATCGTTTTAAGCCGTTTTTTTCGCTTTTGAAGCAAGGTAATCCAGCACCTGCTGTACCGCATCGTCAATCGATATATTCGTAGTATCGATATTCAGCTCCGGGTTTTCCGGTTCTTCGTACGGGTCGCTGATACCTGTAAAATTATCAATCTCTCCGCTTCGTGCTTTCGCATAAAGTCCCTTCACATCACGGCGCTCGCACTCTTCCAACGGGGTTGACACGTAAACTTCGGTGAAATCATCGCACAGATCACGAACAAAGTCGCGCGATTCCTGGTAGGGTGAGATAAATGAACCGATCACAAAAACGCCGTGCGTCTGCAGTCGGCTGGCTAAGTAACCCACCCTTTTAATGTGTGCGTTGCGTTCTTCGCGCGAAAAGCCGGTTTTCGGAAAAATATCGCGAATAGCATCGCCATCGAGGTGTTCTACCTCGTAGTCTTCATCCTCCAAAATAGCATAAACACGTTCCGATATAGTGCTTTTGCCCGATCCGGAAAGACCGGTAAACCACAGCACCGTGGGTTGGTACCGAATAGATGTATCACTCATTGTATAGGTGTTAATTCGTAAATTTCAGTCATCTTTCAAACCAATTATAAATCCCTCATTTTTCAAATCAGGTTTATTGTATCGCAGGGGTGATGGATGCTGCCCTTCCTGGGCAGAATTTCTGTAGATGCAATCACCGGCGGCAACGTCCCATTCCATTGTTGGTCCCATGCGCGGATACACATCTGCTATACCCTGCGCTACCAGGCAAAATTTCAGTGAACTTCCAGCCTCTATTAGTTCATCAATTTCTATGCCCATTTCGTTGAGCTCGTCGTGCAGTGATCGCGATTGATGCGATCGACTGGCCGCTACTTTTAGCGGCTGCTTTCTCGTAGCTCTTGTGGAGAAAATTTGTTCTGACTCTCCATTTTCGTTAATGCGAAAACTTCCTTTACCCTTTTGTGCATAAAAAAGCTGGTTTTTAGCCGGGATATAGAGAACACCTAAAACGGGTTCCCTATCTTCAATGAGCGCAATATTAACCGTAAACTCATCATTTTTCTTTATAAATTCCTTGGTGCCGTCCAATGGATCAACAATCCAAAAGCGGTTCCAATGCCTGCGCTCATCATATGACGGAACGCCAGACTCTTCGGAAATTATTGGTGTATTAGGATCAATTTCAGATAATGCATCGAGTATAATGTGATGAGCAGCTAGGTCTGCCTTCGTGAGCGGCGACTCATCATTCTTTTCAAAAACCTTAATCTCGTCCGAATAGTACTTTAGTATCTCTTCGCCGGCTTTGCGCGCGGTTTCAATAATTTGCTGAATCATTTAAAATGCATGCTTTACAGAGGCCAAATTTGAGGCACTAAAGTTACGGTGATTGTAGCAACAATCAAATTTAATGGAAGCCCTATTTTTGTAAAGTCCGTAAACTTATAACCCCCGGGACCATACACCATTAAGTTGGTCTGATAACCAATGGGAGTAGAAAAACTGGCTGAAGCCGCCATAATTATCACAATCACAAAAGGCATATAACTTACCCCAAAGGAGGCCGCCATAGATATGGCAATGGGAAAAATAAGTACGGCAGCGGCATTATTGGTAATCATTTCAGTTAAAAGCCAGGTAGCCAAGTAGGTCAGCGCCAATGCCAAATAGGGACTATTTTCGGCATACTGCAGTATGGTCATTGCTACTTCGTTTGCCGCACCGGTTACTTTCATGGCATTACCGAGCCCCAGTGATGCCGCAATAACCAGCAAAACCGACCAGTCCACACTATCTTTGGCTATAGCCGGCTCGCAGCAACGGGTTAATACCATCAATCCAGCAGCTAAAAATGATGCCTGGAACATGCTCAGCACTCCGGTAGCAACCAACCCAATCATTCCCACCAAGAGAGACCACGCAATGGCTGATTTCTCGGTATTGGGCGGACGCGAATCAGCAATGCTGCTGATAAGGTAATATTCGTTTGAATTTTTATATCGTTCAACGAAGGTCGGATGCGCCTCAATAAGCAGTGTATCACCCGGCTTAAGTTTAATATCGCCTATTTTTTCTTTTACCCGCTCACCGTTACGGGCCACGGCCAGCACAACCGCATCATAGCGATTACGAAAACCAACATGCTTTATCGTTTCCCCGTTGCAGGGATGCGTAGGAGAAATAACCGCTTCAATGAGCAGGCGTTCGCGGCGGGGTGAATCGAGCTTAAATACCTGGTCGGTAGCGGGACTGATGCCTTTTATCTGCTGTAAATCAACAATAGAACTTACAATACCGGTAAAAATCAGGCGGTCATTGGCTTGAAGCTGCTCATCGGGATCAACGGCGGCAATAATTTGATCATTACGATAAATTTCCACCAAAAAGAGTTCCGGTAAATGTCGCAGACCTGCCTCCTCAATGGTTTTGCCTGCCAGCGAGCTCCCTTCATCAACAATCATTTCAATGGTATATTCACGCGGATCCTTAAATTTATCGTAGCCGGAGCCTCTTATAGGCAACAGTTTGCGGCCAAATGCCGTCATGTATATGAAGCCGGCAACCGCACATGGAATGCCGATCCAGGCGGGTTCAAAAATGCCCAGCGAATTTGTGCTGCCTTCGGCAATAAGCAAACCATTTACAATAAGGTTGGTGCTGGTTCCGATGAGCGTACAGGTGCCGCCTAGTATGGCTGCGTAGCTAAGCGGAATAAGTATTTTAGAGGCTGGAATCCGGTTTTTACGCGCCCAGTCTTCAAGGGCGGGAATAAACGAAGCCACTACCGGCGTGTTATTCAGCAAAGCGCTTACCACCATAACCGGTCCCATAATACGCATTTGTGCCCGACGAATACTGCGCGAACGCCCGATAATACTATCTACAATGAGATGGATACCGCCGGTTTCTTTAAGACCGGCCGCCACAATGTACAGAGCCCCCACCGTAAGCATCCCCTGGTTCGAAAATCCTACCAATGCCTCTGTCGGTGTCACAACGTTTGCAACAATTAAAATGGTAAGTCCCGTCAAAAAAACGATATCAATAGACAGATTGGTGCTGACCAATAGCACCAAGCAAAGTAAAATCACACCAATAACGGTCCATGCTGCAAGTGTCATGAGTTAAATTATTTTGGTGAGCTTACAACGAATGAAAAAACTGTTGCACAGCTTCGATTACTTTATCTTGTACCGAAGTGGAAAGATGGGGCCACATCGGTAAACTTAGCACCTGCTGAGAAACATCGTGCGAAACAGGCAGAACGGGATGATCCGAATAGACCGGCAGCTCATTTTGTGGTACTGGAAAATATATTTTTGTGCCGATTCCACGTTCGTCCAGAAATTCCTTGAGCCTGTCTCTGTTTCCATCTTTTACTCGAATAGTATATTGATGAAAAACGTGACCCTCAACTATTTTCGGTAAAATAAGCCCTTCTATACCCTGCAGCTTTCTACTGTATCGCCGGGCCACGGCTCTACGCCGTTGGTTAAAATCATCAATATGCTTGAGTTTGATAAGTAAAATGGCAGCTTGAATAGTATCGAGTCGGGAATTATACCCTATCATTTGGTTATGATACTTTTCTTTAGCTCCGTGAACCCGAAGCATTTTCGCTTTTTCGGCTGCTGCATCACTATTGGTCACAATCAAACCTCCATCGCCGATACCGCCGAGATTTTTGGTGGGAAAAAATGAGTAGGTGCCGCAATGGCCCATGGCTCCCGTCTGCTTATTCAGAATATTACTTCTTATTTCGTCTTCACAATCCTCCCCTTGGCATTCACCGCACTGCCCTGCATACCGTGCCCCAAACGACTGCGCGCAATCTTCTATAACCTTCAGCTCGTGCTTTTTGGCAATTTGAATGATTTTAGCCATCTGCGCAGGTTGCCCGAATAGATGAACCGGCAGTATGGCTTTTGTTTTGGGCGTGATGGCTGCCTCAATTTGGCTGGCATCAATGTTAAAGGTTTCACGGTTGATGTCTACGAAAACAGGTTTCGCACCCACATTGCTGATTGATTCAGCCGTGGCAAAGAACGAAAGCGAGGTAGTAATCACCTCATCACCCGCCCCAATACCCAATGCCCGCAGGGCAATAACCAGCGCATCGGTTCCGGAGTTAACGCCAACCGCATGTTTTACGCCCAGGTAATCGGCGGCGGCTTTTTCAAACTGCTTTACTTCTGGACCAAGAATAAACTGCCCGTGACCTAATACCTGCTGCAGTGCATCATCGATTTCACTTTTCAGCAGGTCGTGCTCAGGCTGTGGATCGTAAATGGGTATATTCATTCGGTTTCGGCTACCATGGTTCGAAATTCACTGCTATTTTCCAGAAGTTCGTTGTAGGTACCTGAGGCAATCAGTTCTCCTTCCTCCAGCATATAAATAACATCACACTTTTTCACAGTGCTCATGCGGTGCGCAATCATGATGAAGGTTCGGCCTTGTCTTGCCCGATCGAGTGCCTGCATAACCGACTGCTCGGTGGAGCTGTCCAGCGAAGAAGTAGCCTCATCCATCACTAAAACATCAGGATCGGTGTAGAGCGCCGTGCCATGCCCACCCGCTGCAGCTGTCCGCCCGATAGCCGCACTCCGCGCTCACCCACAGTTGTATCCCAGCCATCAGGCAATGATTCTATCAGATCCTGAATCTGGGCGATGGTTATGGCTTGTTGCAGGCGTTGCTCATCAATCTCATTATCATTCAGGCCTAGGGCAATATTGTGTTTGATGGTATCATCGAGCAGATAAATATCCTGTGGAATATAACCGATATTCAGCTGCCACTGCGCAAGCTGATCGAAAACGGGCGTGCCATCAACTCGTATCTGTCCACTGCTAGGTTCCAGTAGTCCCAGCAGGATATCAACCAAGGTGCTTTTTCCCGCGCCGGTTTTACCGACTAATCCTATCGATGAACCACTTGGGATGGTCATATTAATATTTTTAAGTACATCTGTTTCAGAATTCTGATATCGAAAATATAGCGATTCGATGCGCAGTTCAGAATTAAACTGGAGGGGTGTATCCGGGCGTTCTTTCTCTGCCGATTTACCTGTCTCTAATTTGGGCTCAAGCAAATTCAGATCATCAAACACGGGATCAACCGCATGATTACTGTACTTCAAACTGTTGTAACTGGAAACCGCGGCTGATATTTGCGTCTGTAATTTTAGTATTGCTACGCCAAAAAGACCCAGTGTGGGTATAAGGGTGGAAACATCTTCACCCAGATAGATGATAAAGAACACAACAATTAACAGGCCGGAAATGGCCATAACCTCCATAAATGGTCGCGTCCATGAGCCAATTATTTCCTGCAGGTGCTGGGCGTGATTTGCCTTGCGAAAGCTTTCCATAAATTTGCGGATAAAAGACCCCTCTTTATTCAGCACCTTAACCGCCTTGAGAC
>NNSL01000366.1 GCA_003123965.1 Balneolaceae bacterium SMO_bin1 | reverse complement strand
TCGGTGGGAGCAGGTATTTTTCCTGATGAAGCTATACGTATAGCCTACGCCAATGCCCATNCGCAGGCATCAACGCGTGAACTCTTTTAAAAAGTGGTTGCCGGAAAATACCCATTCAATCACCTTGGCCCAACCTAAAGATTGAACAAAATAAATGCGCATTTTCCCCGACAGCCTGTGGAAAGAAGGGGTGGATTATGAGTTTCGTATCTGGAATCCCAGCCTCCAGCAGTACCGGAGTGTACGACCAACGATTTGGCACCAGAGTGATGTCGGTTCCCTTAATATTGTTTTTGATGATTCTACCAGCCAGGCCGCGAAAAGAACAACCCAAATGCTGTTGCAGACGGAAGCGGGCCGTATGATTGCAGATACGAGTTTTGTCGGTAGTATGGTAATTGATGAACTGGCACCGGTAGACCACCAACTGATTTTGTATCAGGATTTAAATGGAAATGGTGAGTGGGATGCCGGTCAAGTTTCCCCTTTTAAATCACCCGAGCCCTATTATGTTCGAAATGATATTCCCGTGCAGAGTGGTTTTACATCAGATCTTAGTGTGAGTTTTGATCAATAGCATGTCCTAAGTCATTCATGAAGTCCGTTTTAAAAAAGATAGCCCCGTTCATCAGTATTGTTTTCTTTGGGCTCGCTATATGGTTTCTGGATCGCGAGCTGGGTCAATACCAGCTAAGCGAAATCACGCAGTATATTACGCAAATTCCTGCCTTGCACATTATTGGATCACTGGTGGTGTGTTTCTTTAGTTACCTGCTGTTAACTGGTTACGATGCGCTTGGCGTGCAGTATATCGGTGAAGAATTGAGCTACAGTAAAATCGGAAAGGCCGGTTTTATTGGTTATGCCTTTAGCCATAATATTGGTATGGCGCTCATTACCGGCGGGTCCATTCGGTATAGGCTGTATTCAGCGTGGGGGCTGAACGGCGTTCAAGTAACAAAAATTGTAGGATTTAGTGCCCTGACGTTATGGATTGGTTTCTGCTCCACGGCCGGCTTGTCGCTGGTGCTGTATTCACCGAATTTACCAGAAAGTTTAATTCCGCTGGTTTCCCTGAATGCGCTGGGCATTGCTTTATTGGCGATGGTTGCAGTGTACCTTTTAGGTTGTGCGGTGATAAAAAACAGGATCACGCTTTGGGGTAGTGAGTTTAAGTTTCCTGGATTTGCTATGGCCCTGAAACAAGTGATTATTGCATCGGTCGACTGGCTGCTGGCTTCGTCTGTTTTATTTGTGTTATTACCGGATGTAGGCATCCCGTTTTTTGGTTTTGTGGGGGTATTCTTGCTTGCGCAGATAGCGGGCCTTTTCAGCCAGGTGCCAGGCGGCCTAGGTGTTTTTGAATCCATCATAGTAGTGTACTTGTCGAATTTTATGGCTGGTTCTAACGTGGTGGGAATACTGCTGGTATACCGCATCATTTATTACATTATTCCGTTAATTATTGCCACAATAATGTTGGCCTATCAAGAATATACCGCCAATCGTAAAGTGGTGAAGGAGTTTGGAAGTCGAACCGCTAACTGGTTTCCGCGTATTGTGCCCACATTGTTCAGCATTAGTATTTTTCTAGGCGGTACAGTATTGCTTTTTTCGGGGGCTTTGCCGTCTGAAGTACCACGTATGCAGTGGCTGCAGCCGCTTTTACCGCTGCCGGTTATTGAAATGTCGCACTTTTTTGCCAGTTTAGTTGGGGCTGTAATGCTGGTGCTGGCCCATGGATTGCAGCGGCGGATTGATGCTGCCTACCATGCTACTATAGCCGTTCTGCTTTTTGGCATCATTTTTAGTTTGTTAAAAGGGGTGAGTTATATAGAAGCTGCCATTTTAGCGGTGATGCTGGTGGGTCTCATTCCGGCGCGGAAAGAATTTAATCGTAGGGCTGCTCTTTTTTCTGAGTCGTTTTCACCAATTTGGATTACAATGATTCTATTGGTGGTTTTCAGTTCCATTTTGCTCGGCTTTATATCGTATGGAAATGTAGAGTACCAGCGTGAGATATGGTGGCAATTCACTCTGTTGGGTGATGCTCCTCGCTACCTGCGCGCATCGGTTGCTGTGCTGGGCGGAGCCATTTTATTTGGGATCTTTAAGCTGATTACGCCTACCAAAGTGCGGGCTCCGGAAACCGATGCGAAAAAACAACATCGTGCCCGTGAGATCATGGAAAACTCAAAGCGAACACAACGAAATTTGTTGTTGCTTGAAGATAAGAAACTGCTTTTTAACGATGAGGCTGATGCCTGCATCATGTACGGTACTGAAGATAAAAGCTGGATTTCAATGGGAGATCCGATGGGAAATAAGCAGGAATTTGAGGAGCTGGTGTGGGATTTTAAGGAGCTGAGCGAATCTGAAGACGGCTGGCCGGTATTTTATCAGGTTAATGAGTCAAATCTTAACCTGTATGAAGATCTCGGACTAACGATCCTAAAATTAGGAGAACAGGCGCATGTTCCGCTGCCAGATTTTGATATCAATGCTCCAGGTCTGGAGGAGTTAAGGGGGTATTACGAAAAAATGAAGTCAGAAGGCTACCAGTTCGAAGTCATTCCAGCCCAAAAAGTTGAAGAAAATATCAATTTATTAAAAGAGGTTTCCGATGCCTGGCGAAGTATTCCGGGAAACCATGAAAAGCGTTTTTCAATGGGATATTTTCGGGAAGACTATCTGCAGAATTTTCCAGTAGCGGTGGCAAAAAAGCAGGGAAAAATACATGCATTTTGTAATATTTGGATGGGTGCTGAAAAGCTGGAAATCAGCTACGATTTAATGCGATTTCGACCCGATGTGCCGGCCGAGATCACCGATTTTCTACTTGTTGAAACTGCTCGATGGGGAAAAAATAAAGGATATCAGTGGTTTAACCTGGGTATTGCACCCCTGTCTCAGATGGACGAACGAAAGTTAAATCCCCGTTGGGTCCGTTTTGCCGACCAGCTGTATGATTACGGGGAGTACTTATACAATTTTGAAGGCTTACGCCGCCATAAAGAAAAATTTAAACCTGAGTGGGAGCCTGTGTATTTGGCAGCGCCGGGTGGCCTGCGCCTGCCAACTGTGTTATCGAACATGGCTGAGCTTATCTCCGGGCATCACAGAGAGTGATATTTTTGCCCTGATCGCTGTAATTAAAAGTGCGTTAATTTCTTTATATTTGAACTGCTAACAGAAAAGAATATTTTGATTTATGCCTCAACAAGCAACAAAGTCGCCTAAAAAGCAATCATCCCATTCGTCGGAGCCCTACAATTCGACAAATAAAATTCGGTTTGTTACCTCGGCCAGTCTGTTCGATGGTCATGATGCAAGTATCAATATCATGCGTCGAATTTTGCAGAGCAGCGGGGCTGAGGTGATTCACCTTGGGCATAACCGCTCGGTGCAGGAGATCGTTAATTGTGCGATTCAGGAAGATGTACAGGGTATTGCCATCAGTTCGTATCAGGGCGGTCACATGGAATACTTTAAGTACATGGTTGATCTGCTGGAGGAGCGCGGCGCGGGCCATATAAAAGTATTTGGCGGCGGTGGTGGCGTAATTGTTGGTGATGAAATTGAGGAGCTGCATGATTACGGTGTTGCTCGCATTTTCTCCGTTGAGGACGGCAGTGAAATGGGACTACAGGGCATGATCAATTATATGCTTGAGGAGTGCGATTTTGATACAGCTGAAGTTGAAGATGTTGATGCACACTCTATCATTGAAAAAGACCATAAGGTTATAGGGCGGTGTATTTCAGCCATTGAAAATGGGCATCGCAATATCGTTCAATATGAAGAAGGAACGATACTGGACGGTAATGGAAATGCGATTACGCCATCTACCAACGGGCATCCAATTCCGCTGGTTGGAATTACGGGAACCGGCGGGGCAGGCAAGAGTTCGCTTACCGATGAGCTGGTACGGCGATTCCTCACAGAGTTTGAAGATATTTCAATTGCTATTATTTCAATTGACCCTTCGAAAGTTCGAACCGGCGGCGCGCTGCTTGGCGACCGCATTCGCATGAACAGCCTTGATCCTGAACGGGTGTATATGCGCAGCCTTGCAACGCGGGCGCAAAACAAATCAACGAGTGATGCTGTGAAAGGTGCCATTGAAGTTTGCAAAACAGCTGGCTTTGATCTGGTGATTGTGGAAACCAGCGGCATTGGCCAGGGCGGCACCGAAATTGTGGATATTTCCGACATCCCGATGTATGTAATGACGAGTGAATATGGTGCAGCCACCCAGCTAGAAAAAATAAATATGCTGGATCTTGCTGAGTTGGTGGTGCTCAACAAGTTTGAAAAGAAAGGCTCGCTTGATGCCTTGCGCGACGTGCGAAAGCAGATGAAACGCAATTTTGGTGCCTGGGATGCCGATCAGGAAGATATGCCGGTATATCCCACCATTGCCGCACAGTTTAATGATAAAGGAGTGAGTCACCTGTTTAAGGCATTAGTTGATAAGATCAACGATCGCTATAGCTTGAAATGGGAAACAAAGATCCATACGGATCCAACGCCCGCAGAAGATATTCAAACACAGGCCATTATTCCCGGCAAGCGACAGCGTTATCTCTCAGAAATTTCAGAATCGATTCGTGGCTATCATGAATGGGCTGAAGAACAGGTGGACATTGCCAGCAAACTGGAAGAGGTAGAAGGTACGAAAGAGCAGCTTGACCGCTGGGACCCTGAAGGAGCGAACGATTTTGCAGAAAAGCTTGAAGAAATGCGGGAGCACTGGCTCAGCAACCTCGATGCACGCTGTAAGAAAATTTTAGACGGCTGGAATGAACTGTACGAAGAATATCGGCAGGATACGGTTGATGTACAGATTCGCGACCGTACGTTTGAAAACGAGCAGTTCCGGGAAACGTTAAGCGGGCTCAAAATTCCGCGCGTGGCGTTGCCTAAAACAGACCATAAAGGAGAACAGCTAAAGTTTGCCCTAAAAGAAAATCTGCCCGGCTACTATCCATTCACGGCCGGTGTATTTCCGTTTAAGCGTGAAGGGGAAGACCCCACGCGCATGTTTGCCGGAGAAGGCACACCCGAGCGTACCAACAAGCGATTTCATTATTTGAGCGAGGGCATGCCCGCAGCCCGGCTTTCAACGGCCTTTGATTCAGTAACGCTTTACGGTGAAGACCCGGCTCATCGGCCCGATATTTACGGGAAAGTGGGTAATTCCGGCGTGAGTATTTGTACGCTTGATGATATGAAAAAGCTTGTACTCGGGTTTCCAGCTTACTTCGCCCAAAACCTCGGTATCCATGACCATCAACGGCCCGGCCCCGATGATTCTGGCTATGTTTATGAATACAGCCATTGATCAGGAAGTAGAACGGCACCTTAAAGAAGAAGGCAATTGGGAAGAGGCCAAGAAAGAAATTAGAAAATACTTTGACGACAAAGACGTCGATAAGCCGGAATACAACGCTGAGCTGCCCGCCACAAATGACGAATTCGGATTGGGCCTGCTTGGAATAACCGGCGATAAATTGGTTGATGAGGAGACCTATAATAAAATTAAGGAAAATGCGCTAAATGTTGTTCGCGGAACGGTTCAGGCAGATATCCTCAAGGAAGATCAGGCGCAGAATACATGTATTTTCTCCACGGAATTTGCTCTTAAAATGATGGGGGATATTCAGCAGTATTTCACTGATCACAAAGTTCGCAATTATTACTCAGTTTCCATTTCCGGATACCATATTGCAGAAGCGGGTGCCAATCCCATCACCCAGGCGGCTTTCACTTTGGCAAATGGATTTACCTACGTTGAATACTACCTTTCGCGCGGGATGGATATCGACGAATTTGCCCACAATTTATCCTTCTTTTTCAGTAATGGTCTTGATCCAGAATACGCCGTAATTGGGCGCGTTGCTCGACGCATTTGGGCAGTGGCCATGCGTGAGAAGTACGGTGCTAATGAAAGATCACAGAAGCTGAAGTATCATATTCAAACGAGTGGTCGCTCACTGCACGCACAAGAAATACAATTCAATGATATCCGCACCACACTGCAAGCCCTGCTCGCGATTTATGATAATTGTAACTCGCTGCACACCAATGCTTACGACGAAGCTATTACAACACCAACTGAAGAATCGGTGCGACGGGCGCTGGCCATTCAGCTTATCATTAATAAGGAAATGGGCACGGCTAAGAACGAGAATATAAACCAGGGCTCGTACTTTATAGAAGAACTAACCGACTTGGTTGAAGAAGCCATAATGAAGGAGTTTGACCGGCTGACGGAGCGGGGCGGTGTGCTCGGAGCTATGGAAAACATGTATCAGCGCGGTAAAATACAGGATGAAAGCCTGCATTATGAGTCAAAGAAACACAGCGGTGAAAAACCGATAATTGGGGTGAATACCTTCCTGAATGAAGATGCTGAGAGCGAAGAAGAGGAGAAAGAAGTGGATCTGATTCGCTCAACAAAAGAAGAAAAAGAGCAGCAGATTGAAAGCCTGAACGCGTTTAAGGAACGAAACAGCGATAAAGCTGAAGAAGCGCTTGAACGACTGAAAGAAACCGCCCGGAATAATGGCAATTTATTTGAAGAGCTTATGGAGACGGTGAAAGTGGCTTCGCTTGGACAAATTTCGCAGGCGCTCTATGAAGTGGGCGGCCAGTATCGCCGGAACATGTAACTATTCCTGAAATTTAAATTTTGCATAAACCGGCAGATGATCGGAGGGATAGCGGTTGCCCTGAAAGTTGGCAATAATCGTGTGCTTTAAGACTTGCAAATCTTGGTTGGTGAAAATGTAATCGATGCGCCGGTTTTCTGGTTCATCACCTACGGTAAAGCCGGTATAGGAAACCACAGGACCAAGATGAGGCTGCTTGGTTGAATAAAAGGCATCTTTCATACCGGATTTATCAGCTGTGAGCAGGTCATAGGGCGGCTCATTTTCGGTGAAATTGAAATCGCCCGTCAGAATAACCGGTTCGCCACTGGTTACCTTTTCAATGGTATCCAAAATGATGTTAGTACTTTCCAGCCTGAGCTCTTTCACCTCTATGATCAAAATGCGTATTGAATACGAAAACGTAATTACCGGTTTTCCGGTCGCGGAATTTCCCCCAAGTTAAAATGCGGGGCAGGGCGGCATCCCAGCTTTTGCTCGGCACATCAGGTGTTTTCGAGAGCCAGATTGTGCTGTCCGAATTGGCGACGAGTTCAAAGCGATCCGTATTATAAAATATGGCTGAAAATTCGCCCTCCTTAGCGCCGTCGGCTCGTCCCACGCCAATCCACTGCATTTTGGTTAGATGATTGTCAAGAAACTGGATTTGATGGTAAAGCCCTTCCTGCGTGCCCAGAAAGTCCGGTTCATAGAACGATATCAGATTTACAATTTGGTCGCGGCGATTGTCCCAGCTGTTGAGCGTATCGGAAGGGTTATCATATTTAATATTGTAGCTCATTGCCGATAAAGGGCGTTCATTCTGTACCTTGGTGTCGGAAAATGACAAAAGAAAGAAAAACAGAAAAATGCCAAGAAGCAGGGAGAGATATTTCATTGTTACCTAATTGATTTGAGTCGCATTTTTACGCGCAGGTAAACTCAGTCGTTTTCTGAAAAGGCTGAATCAAAGGCCGAACCAGCAGGCGGAAAGTCGATACTTTTGACATATGCACAGGATTCTTCGGCGCCAAACTCCCTATCCATGCCGCTATCTTCCCATTCAATGGAAAGCGGGCCATCATACTCAATTCGGTTCAGGGCCCGAATGATGCGATCAAAATCGATATTGCCGCGCCCTACCGATACAAAATCCCAGTTGCGTTCGGGATGACCGAAAGGTAAATGCCCACCGAAGACACCGGCTTTCGTGGGCTCATTAGACCACCAGACGTCTTTCATGTGCACGTGATAAATACGTTCAGCAAATAGTTCTATAAAGCGGATGTAATCCACGCCCTGGTAGCCCATGTGGCTTGGATCGTAATTGAAACCAAATGTTTTTCGGCTGTTTAATGCCGCAATGGCACGCTCTGCAGTTGAGATATCAAAAGCAATTTCGGTGGGGTGAACCTCCAGTGCAAATCGTATATTTTCTTCGTCAAACACATCCAGTATAGGGTTCCATCGATCCGCAAAATTTTTAAAGCCATCATCTATCATTCCTGGCTTATTGGGAGGGAATGAATAAAGTTTTGACCAAATTGAACTGCCGGTGAAGCCGTTTACAACATCGACGCCAAGTTTAGCTGCCGCACGAGCTGTGGTTTTCAGTTCATCGGCGGCCCGCTGGCGAACGCCTTCCGGATTGCCATCGCCCCAGACGTGGTCGGGCAAAATATCTTTATGGCGCTCGTCAATAGGATCACAGACAGCTTGACCAACCAAATGATTACTGATGCTCCAGACCTTCAGGCCGTGCTTTTCAAGAAGCTTTTTCCGGTTGCTGCAATAGGCTTCGTCTTCGAGGGCTTTATGGACGTTGAAGTGATCACCCCAGCAGGCTAATTCTAGCCCATCGTATCCCCATTGGGAAGCTTTTTGGGCAATTGTTTCGAGGCTAAGATCAGCCCACTGACCGGTGAAAAGGGTTACGGGTCGTGCCATAGGGTTGAAGGGTTTTGCGTTAAAATTAGACCGTTATATCGCTCGCATCCAGATCGCTTGAATCGTCAATTACCTTATCATTAAAAAGCATTACAAAAAAGATCATTACAGCAGCGGCAAACAGGGCAGGAATCCACCAGAACGTGTACCATTGTCCCATGGTAAGTGCTTCTTGTGTGCCGAGAAAACTATTGTAAACCATACCCGCAATTTGGGCACCAATAAGCATGCCTACGCCGTAGGTTATCAACACAATTAATCCTTGAGCCTGCCCGCGAATATCGGGCGTTGATTTTTTGTCCACGTATATTTGACCGGTTACAAAGAAAAAATCGTAGCAAATACCGTGCAGGGCAATACCCGTAATAATCATCCAAGTAACGGCATCGGGCGCACCAAAGGCAA
>NNSL01000373.1 GCA_003123965.1 Balneolaceae bacterium SMO_bin1 | reverse complement strand
AATGGGCAGGCCCCAGCGCTGAACGGGGAACCACTTGGGCAAGCCTGTGGCCGTCCACTCAATTTCGTACAGGCGGCCTTCCAGCGCCTCTTCAATCGTGTCTATCAGGCTGTTGGGCGTATAAAAGTTGGCCGTTTCGTAGTATGGATTGGCCCCAAACGCCTGCTGCACGCGCCGGCGAATCACCTTTGTGGAATTTCGGTTCATAATGCCGAAAATCATACCGTATTTACCTACGCGAACGGCTTCGCGAATTACTTTTATTGGATCATCGTAGTAGGCAAAGGTGGCAATGAAAGCAAGCGCATCGAAGGTATTGTCTTTAAAGGGCATGTGATGAGAATCGGCCCAGACGAGGTCCCCGTCAAAATGCTTTACCCCTTCCCCCAGCATAAACGGCGAAATATCGGCGCCGGTGGCTTCAATTCCAATCTCATTCCACCAACGCGTAAAACGGGTGGTGCCGCAACCGTATTCCAGCAGTGTCTTCACGCGCTTATCCTTTTTGAGCAGCTTGGCTAATACCTTTTTCTGCCAGACCTCGGCCCGTTTGTATCGTCCTTCATAATAATCTTCATACACCTCAGTATTTTCGCGGTTAAAGAACCACTCCTCGCGGTCCTGCCACTGCTCCAGCTTTTTTGGTGGCTACTTCAAACTTTTTCTTTTCGATATTGCTCATCGCTAAATATTATTTGGCGATCGGCGGATCATGCAGGCGGGTAATCAGCCATAGATGCCGAGGGAGGCGGGCTGGAATTCCCTACGCCGGTATGATCCGGATCAGGTGATACGGGTATGATCTCAGTCCCCATGCCAGGGACACCCCAATTCGAGCCTTAAAAATAAGGATTTATTCAGGGATGATTAAATAAAAATCGAGGCTGCAATCATTTAAATTGTGAATAAGGATGCTTGAATAAGGATGCGATATTTGTAACACTTCAATTATTCATTCGTACATCCTTTGTATCAAGAAATTAACGTTCAATCAAACCGCCAGCATGATGAAATCGATACTTGAATTTAGAAATGTATTTTTAAGCTTACTGCTTCTAATTGCCTTTCAGACAAACTCTCCTGCGCAAACCAGCGCTTCCTTCGATCAGCAGAAAATGACAACCTATCTGAATGCCCTGCAGGAAAAAAATAAGTTTATGGGCTCTGTTGCTTTCGATTCGGCCGGAAATGAAGTGTACAACCGGTCGTTTGGATTCATCGACGCGCAGGAGAATTCAACCCTGGCCAATGGGGAAACCAAGTATCGTATCGGGTCGGTTTCCAAAACGTTTACGGCGGTGATGATTATGCAGCTTATTGAAGAGGGCGAACTATCGCTTTCAACCAAATTGGCCGACTACTATCCGGAACTGCCGCAAGCAGAGGATATCACTGTTGAACACCTTCTGCGGCATCAGTCGGGATTATTTAATTTCACCAATGCCCCCGACTACCCGAAATGGATGACTGAAGAGCGATCCAAAGAGCAGCTGCTGGAAATTTTTCGCAACGATACCTCACAATTCGACCCGGGCAGCCAAACCAGCTACAGCAATACCAATTATGTTTTATTGACTTACATTATTGAGGATATTACCGGTGAATCGTACGCCGCCCAGCTGCAAAAACGTATTGCCGAACCGCTCGACCTGCAGCATACATACTATGGCAACGGCATCGATACCGGTCAAAATGAGGCGGCCTCATTTCAATTCGCACAATCACAATGGAATAAGCTGCCCGAAACCGACTTGAGCATACCAGGCGGAGCTGGCGCCATTGTTTCCACCCCCGATGATATGACCGATTTTATCCGCGCACTTTTCGAAGGAAAACTGGTTTCGCAGGAATCCCTGGATAAAATGACTACCATTGAAGATCGGCTTGGTCTCGGGCTGATGAAAATTCCATTTCATGACTCCTTTGCATATGGCCATAATGGGGGTATTGATGGCTTTCAATCTAACCTCTCTTACTTTCCCGACGAAGAAGTAGCTTTTGCGTTTACCAGTAACGGGCTCAACTATGCGATGAACGATATTCTGGTTGGATTATTGAGCATCTACTTCGGCCACGAGTTTGAGATTCCTTCGTTTGAGGAAAAACCATCAATTTCACTGAGCGAAGAGCAAATGAAGCAGTATACCGGCACCTATACCTCGCAGCAAATTCCACCGGAAATTGAAGTTTTCGTGGAAAATGGCATGCTAAAAGCTCAAGCCACCGGACAAGGGGCTTTTCCTCTCACGGCAACCAATGAAACAACCATGCGGTTTGACCAAGCCGGTGTGGTAATGAAGTTTGATTCATTAAATAATGGAAAGTATCAGCAGTTTACGCTAAAACAGGGCGGCGGACAGTTTTTGTTTGAAAGGAAGGGAGAGAATTAAAATTAGGGATGAAGAATTAGGAATTATAACACCATCATCTCATTCTGGTATTTTGTACTGAAATAAAATAGATTCCGTTTCCGAGCAGAACGGAATGATCAAGGGACAGAGTCTAAATAATTCCTAATTCTTAGTTTTTGATTCCACATTCCCCAGATACTTTGCTAAATCACTTATTGTCTCAATGCCCAGCTTTTCCGCCTGCTCGCGCCGCATCAGCAGGGCATAGGTATTTTCAAAACCAACGGGCTGCAGCCACACTAAGCCAAATTGCTCGCGCGTCTGTTCTTTTACAAAGTCATAAACGGCCTGCGCGTTGTTACCAAGCTGATTAACCGTTGTGGAATCCGGCTGGAGCAGTACATGCAGCCCGGTACCGGTATATTCCGGATAAAGATCAATTTCGCCGGTATTGAGCGCATTGAACACAATTTGGGTGCCCGCCAGCCCCATTCGTAAATCGGCATCCAGTGAGGTATAGTTTTCGATCAGCAGGCGATACATATGCCCCAAGATGTATTGCTCAGTCTGCAGTTTTCCACCAATGAGAATATCCGGTTCACCATCACGAATGATCTCCGTTTCGAAACCGAGACTATCTAAAAATGCCTTTGCAACGGCCGATTCCTGTTGTCCCCCGTAATCAACCTTATTGTTGAGAGCCGTCATTTTTTCGGTGCTGATTTTCCCGGCCAGCTTATTCAAAACTTCACGCAAGTTCGGGGTTTGCTCCAGCGTACCGGAGCGTACCAACGGAGCGGCATCATAGGGCGGGAAATAATTCCTTGTCGTCTTCCAACACTTCCAAATCAAATGCCTTAATGCGACCATCGGTAGAATAGCCAACCGCCACATCCACCCTTCCGTTTTTGAGCGCCTCGTACATAAGGGCGGCACTCATTTCAACGGTTGGTAAATCCAAGTTGTAATGATTTTCGAGTCCGCGATAGCCGTCGGCCCGCTCAAGAAACTCCGGCGGCACCCCTATCCGGAAAGAATCGGAACCGAAGATTGAACCGGCTGACCAGATACCGGCAACAAGCAATAATCCAGCGAAGCCAATAGCCAGCGGCTTTGCCAATCGATGCATATGTGTTTCAAGCAGTCCCAGTATTTTATCAAAGAAAATAGCCAATAATGCCGCTGGAAGCGCACCGGCTAAAATCATGATGCTGTTGTTGAGCGCAATGCCCCTAAAAATAAATTCGCCCAGTCCGCCCGCACCAATCAGCGCGCATAATGTAGCTACGCCCACATTTATAACCGTAGCCGTGCGGATGCCGGCAAATATAACGGGCATGGCCAAGGGCAGCTCTACTTTGGATAGAATTTGGCGATCCGTCATGCCCATTCCGCGGGCCGCCTCAACAACAGACGGCTCTACTTCCTTAATACCGGCATAAGTATTGCGAACGATGGGCAGCAAAGCATACAAAAATAGGGCGACGATTGCCGGAACAGCACCAATACCTAAAAGTGGTATCATAAATCCAAGCAGGGCAATGCTCGGTATAGTCTGAATCACCCCAACCGCGCCAAGCGTGGGGCCTGCAACCTTTCTATAACGAGTGCATGCGATAGCCAACGGCACACCGATAATTACTGCGATAACCAGGGCTGCAAAAGTGAGCCCGAGATGTTCTGCTGTTTGATCAAGAATCTCGGCCTGGTTGTTGACGAAAAAATTCCAAAGGTCAGCCATTACGTCCCTCCCGAAGTTGTCGGCGCACTTTTTGAAATCCTTCCAGAAGTTCGTCAGAGGTGATGGACGCTACTTTTTCTTCATCCTCGTTTAGAACATTATACTTTTCCTCAGAATGAGAATTCTCGAAAACAGAGAAAAAAGATTCAGATACTAAAATAGTCTGCCCATGCTCTTTGCTTTGGCTATTCCCGAATTTTTCCGGCTCTGATTCTTCGACTGCTTCCAGAATATCACCGACTGTTATATTCATCATTTCAAGCTGGAAGCGGTGATTGTCAAAAAAGGAGTGTACAAATTCACTTGAAGGTTTGAAAAGCAGATCGCGAGGCGTTCCTATCTGCTGCAGTTTGCCGCGATTCATCAACCCAATGCGGTCGCACAAATCAAAGGCTTCGAAAACGTCGTGGGTTACCAGCACAATTGTTTTCTGAATTTCCTGCAGCAGATTTTTGAACTCTTTTTGGATATTCTCTTTGGTGATGGGATCGAGCGCGCCGAAGGGTTCATCCATCAGAATAACGGGAGGATCAGCGGCCAAGGCACGGGCCAGACCTACGCGCTGCTGCTGGCCACCGCTAAGAGCACTGGGCTGGCGATCGGCAAACTCATCCGGGTTCATGCCTACTAAATGCATTAATTCTTCATACCGATCATTGATTTTAGCGTTATCCCACTCCAGCAATTTAGGAGTAATCGCAATGTTTTCTTTCACCGAATAATGGGGGAATAATCCTACGCTCTGAATCACATAACCAATGCTACGCCGAAGCTGCTCGGGCGGGCGGTCAAGAATAGACGAGCCCTCGACAATAATACGGCCAGAAGTAGGCTCCTCCAGCCGGTTGATCATTTTTAGCGTGGTGGTTTTACCGCAGCCGCTGGTGCCAATCAGCCCAAAAGTTTCACCTTCCTGAACCTGTAACGAGATGTCATCAACGGCTTTTTCGGTGCCATCATAACTTTTTGTGACATTTATCAGCTCAATCATGAAAGGAATCTAACAGATATGAAGACAGGAGCCAACCACAATGGAGAGGAAATTAAATTCATCGCCTGGAATGTACTATGGCACCGGGCACAGGCCAAGGCTCATCTGCCAGATGAACGAGCCGACGATCACCAAAAAAACCGCAAGCCAAAACATATTCTTCCATGATGAACCGGATTCTTCAGCAATATCGGGACGAAAAAATTTCATCATAATTTCTTACTCAGATTAACAAGGTCCTAAATAAAGTTCAGGATGACACCAAAAATTACCAGCCCACGGTCCCGGCGCCGCCTTTAAACGGACCCACTATATCATCAGTGATCCAGCCACCGTAGAAGCTGCCTTCCTGCGCTCGGGCCTGCTCGTCATCAACGTAACAGGCATCCATTTTATGCGGATAAAATGCGATATGATCTTTAATAGCTGCAAAGCGCTGATTGGGGTTTGCGTAGCTCCAGGCCGCTTTTTGTGCTCGTTTATCGCCAACCACCACATCGTAATAATGGGCCTGACCCTTCCATTCGCAGTAGCTGCTGCCGGAAATTTCTTCGAGGTAGTCCATAATAATATCCTTAGGCGGCAAGTAGTACACCGGCGGGTGGCTTGTTTCCAGCACGCGCTTGGCATCGGTGGTGTTGGCAATAATTTCACCGCCAAACTCAATTCGAATTTGCTTTTTGCTGTGTTCAAGAGCCGGCGGGCGCGGGTAATCCCAAACCGATTCCTGATTGGGCCCGGGTTCAATGCGATCCATAAGAACTGCCTATTTTTTTACCAAATATTGTACGCTGAAAAGATCATCGTCGTCCGTCCACACTTTTTCTACTGCGAACCAGTCGCTGACCAACGCTTTAAAATCGTCGAGTGAATATTTATATGAATTTTCGGTATGAATGGACTCTCCTTTAACAAAGTAAAATTCGTGCCCGTTTATTGTTACGATCTGCTCTTTTTCGCTCACTAAATGCATTTCTATACGTCCTTTATCTTCGTTGTAAATAGCTTGATGAGAAAAACTGTCAACATCAAAATCAGCATTCAGTTCGCGGTTTAAACGCAGAAGCATATTTTTATTAAAAGCAGCGGTAACACCCTTGCTGTCGTTATAAGCCGCCTCAAGAATATGGCGATCTTTTTTTAAATCAACCCCAATAAGCAGGCCACCGCCCGGTACCATAAAATCGGCCAGCAGTTTCAAAAAGTCTTGCGCTTTTCTTGGTTTAAAATTACCGATGGTAGAGCCCGGATAAAATACAACATAGTAATCAAAGGATTGGTCAATTTCGGGCAGCTGAAATGATTTGGTATAATCCGCGCAAACCGGCTTAATTGGGAGAGCGGGGTATTCTTTTCTTAAATCCTGAACCACTTTTCCAAGGTATTCCTGCGAAATTTCCACCGGTACATACGCCGCTACGTCCGGCACGTTATCCAGCAGCAGACGTACTTTTTTGCTGCTTCCGCTGCCCGGTTCAACAATCACTGATTCCGACCCAATGATATCAGCAATTTCATCAATGTGCCGGCGCATAATCTTGTGCTCAGTGCGGGTAGGGTAGTACTCATCAAGCCGGGTTATTTTTTCAAATAACTCCGATCCGCGCTCATCATAAAAAAACTTGCTGGGCAACGACTTCTGCTCTTGACTAAGCCCTGCGATCACCTCTTCGAGCATCGGCCGGGTTTCCGTAATCGGTTCCTTCATTTCGGGTAAGATTAAATTGTTCGTGCCAGCCGGATACCGTTGAACTGCCAGCGAGCATCGGGGTAGAAAAAATTGCGGTATGTTTTGCGAATATGCGTATTTGATGTAGCGCACGAACCTCCGCGCAACACGTATTGGCCACACATGAATTTTCCGTTGTACTCACCTAATGCACCTTCCAGCGGTTCATACCCGGGGTAAGCGTCATACGCACTTTTCGTCCACTCCCACACATCGCCATACATCTGTTTCAGTCCCTCTGCGTTATTTTGCAGCGGTCGTGGATGAAAATTTTCGGTTTCTACAAAATTACCATCATAGGGCTTGTCGGCGGCTGCAACCTCCCATTCCTGCTCCGTTGGCAGGCGCGCATCGGCCCAGCGTGCAAAGGCATCGGCCTCGTAGTAACTAATGTGAGTTACCGGCTCGTTAGGATCAGGCTTTCGTAGACCAGCCAAGGTGTAATGGTACCAGCCATCATCACGTCGGCACCAGTAGAGCGGTGAATCCCAGTTATGTTCGTTCACCGTGGCCCAGCCGTCATCCAGCCAAAGTGCCGATCGCTCATATCCCCCCTCTTTCATAAATTCCATATATTCACGGTTGGTGATGAGCCGGTCGGCTAACTCAAAAGACTCCAGAAATTCACGATGCTGCGGGTGTTCGTTATCGTAGGTAAATTCACCGCCGTTATTGCCAATCTGATATATGCCTTCATCGAATGAGACCCACTTTAGTTGGCCAGGCTCCTTGCTTTCCGGGTGTTCCTGCTCACGATACACCGGGTACAGCGGATTTTGCCCAAACATGTATTTAAAGTCGGTGATCATCAGTTCCTGATGCTGTTGTTCGTGGTTGTTGCCAATTTCTATCACCGGCCCAAATTCAGCCAGCTCTTCTTCACTGGCGTTATTCAGAAATTCAATCACCTCGCGATTTACATACTCACGATACTCCATCACTTCTTCTACCGTAGGTCGAGATAAGTATCCGCGTTTGGCCCGTGCATGCGGCTCCCCTGTTTGCAGATAATACGAGTTAAAAATATAAGCGTATTGGGGATGCATCGACTCGTACCCTTCAATTGCTTTTTCCAACACGAATGTTTCAAAAAAACCAGCTTACGTGCGCCAGATGCCATTTGGTAGGACTAGTTTCAGTTTTTACCTGAATCACAAAATCTTCGGGCTCCAGCGGGTCAACAATATCGAGGCTATCCTGACGTATCTGCTTAAAACGCTGCAAGAGGTGATCGCGCGAGAAGCGGTCAGAAGCAGAGTGCTTTTGCTTTGGTAAGGTCGCAGATTTCATACCGATGGATTTATTGGTTGCATATTTTCGATATTAAATACAACAACCCGGCGTGCATCGTTCAGTTACGCCCTGCAAGTGTAGGAGATTAAGGGCCTACTGAATTTTGTAAAACTGATCGTAAACGTAGTCCCAGAAATCGGCCAGATTCGATCCCTTATTGTGGGGATTTTTTGAGGTTGAATCTTTCATCGCATCAATGCAGGCTTTTTCCTTCGCATCGTAATACGCTTTAAGCTGATGGGAAGTAGGGTTCTCTATCATCTCTTCAAACTTCTCGATTTTTTCTTTTTCTGTCAGGTCGTCGTTCTTGCCCATACTAAGCGTGAATGTAAATTAAATTTGCTCGCCATTAAGCGTTTTTGCTCAATAAATTCACTTTTAAATACTAAAGCTTTACCGCTTCTGCAAAGAATTATTGATTAAAAACTGGGGTAAAACAGCATTTTTCAGTTATAAATTTAAGCTTATATAAATAAAAATAAAATATTTGTAACAAATATTACCGCTGACGATCTTATTAAGTAAAAAGGGTTACGAGGGGAAAAATAATGGAAGAAAACACCTTTGAAATTGGACTCGTAATGGCGGGAGCGGTATCTGCCGGTGCTTACACAGCCGGGGTGATCGATTTTTTACTGCAAGCACTTCACGAGTGGGATCAAGCGCAACAAAAAGGGAGCGATGAAGCTCCTCCGCATAATATTAAAATTAAAGTTATTACAGGGGCTTCGGCCGGCGGAATGACAGCCGCCATGCTAGCAGCCATGGTTAATGACTCATTTTCCTCCATTTCATGCCTTCCCGGACGGGAACCCACTGCCGATGAAATAAGCCAAAACAAGTTATACAGCGCTTGGGTTGACCAAATTGACATCTCTAAACTACTCCGTGCTGACGACCTTGCCCAATCAGATCGCAATGTAACC